>JANPPO010000238.1:0-6817 GCA_031428555.1 Bdellovibrionales bacterium
CAAAAAGTTGATAGCAAATCGAGTCTCATTATTAAGGATATCAGAATTAAGCCAGTTACTCAGACCGGAATTGTTTATGGTGCTGGCAATGTTGTGGCAGGAAAAACGATTTTAGCAAATTTGGAATTTACATTTAGTAAAACTGAATCTCTCGGAGCACAGGAATCAATTAGAAGAATTCCAATTTATGCTGCAACAGATATCTCAGATCGCATCATGCTTTGTTCAAGCTCTGCTTCGTCTTCCATTTTAGTTTTATCTCAAATGTGTTTATTCACGAATTATGGTTACGCTGTTTATGATCCATTCACGAAAACCTGCAATGAATCCTCTAACGTTGTTTGGGTCAACGGAGGTCCAGCAAGCGCATCTTGCCCTGCGGGAATGAAAGTCGCGACCTCGCCGCTAGCAAATCGGTACACGGCTGCCTCAGTTGTTTGTAGAATTAATAATTCAGCAGTTTTCACCTTACCCCCAAGAACCTATACCAATAGTTTCGTTGACAATGGGCCTTGGGAAGGGGGAAGGAAGGAATTAGATATTCCAACTTCGACCTGTCGATTCGTATACCAGAGTGGCATAGACACGAGTGCCATCACAACGAGCATTAAGTGCGTTCCGAACTAAAATTTTTGAAAACAGATTTTCCTGAAAGGGGGATTGATGAAATTTAAATCGATAAATCAAAATCATCAGCTACCGACTGGGAATTCAGGTTTTTCACTTATTGAAGTAACTGTCACACTTGGGATTCTAGGGGTACTGGTACTCGTAGTTGCGAATTTCTCAACGACTGCAATGGGCTTTTTTTCAAACATGAACAAGACCGCTTCTATCGCAGATTCAATGGAAGAAATGCGCTTCACTCTTGCCTCTGCAAATGCATGCACTAAGAACTTTGGTGGTCGACCACTCAGTATGGCAGCCCCGTTGAACCTTCCTTCAGTTTCAAACTACTCATCTAAGCTTGATGCTCTGACAGGTGAATTTCTAACTTCTGGAAAAGAAATGAACGGCCTTAAGGTCGAATCCATCCGATTGGTTCCGCAACTGCAGCTAACGGATACTGTTATCGTGTCACATCTTCAGGTTGAATTTTCTAAGACTGGTGAAGGCCCTGGCGCTAAAATAGTGAATCGCAAAATTCCAATCTTCGCAAAAATAAGAGCAGGTGTTATTGATAAATGCTGGATCAAGCAAGATTATGCTTCGCTTGAGTATAATCAAATGTGCACGTCTGCGACTGGTGGAGCTCTCAACTATTATAACCCGGCTACTGGGGAATGCACGTTAGCGAGTGGCCAGTGGTTCATGGGATCACCAACATCAGCAAGTTGTCCTGCAGGGGGAAGCCTACCGAAAGGCGTCGCTGCTGGAGATTTGACTGCACACAATTGCAAAATTGTAGAACCTTCTGGCGGTATTGTTGACCCGATCACAGGTACACCTACTACATATTCAGACGGATCGACCCGCCCCGAGAAAAGAGCTTACTCAATTACGTCAGCCAATCCTGCAACTAACTCTTGCGAATGTGCTTACGGTGTTGAAATTAGCGCATCCGATGTCGCCGGATCGAAGTGCGCAATTCTTTGTTACATTCCTTAAGCTTATTTTTTCTTCGGAATGACTTTGGGATTTGTAACCTTTTGATTATCCGCTGGAGTAGCTTGCAAATCACCATTACTATTAGGCGTCGATTTAAAATCTGGCTTTGGTAGCTGCAAACTTGATGGCCTATTTTCCGATTTCAATACTCGAACTAATCTGAATCCTAAAAAGTTATCGCGGTTTTTGACTTTCGAATTGCTTGTATAATTTAGATTAAAAACTTTAAGCTGATCGTTGACCCAACTACCGCCTCTTATGACGCGGCTGTTTTCAGGTCCGGGGTCTGAAACCCACTCCCAAACATTTCCAAGGAGTCCATAAAATTTTTGATTCGCAATGATCAAGGGCTTTTTGGATTTTACATCTTCAGTGCCGCGCACTCGGTTCTTTGGATCTTGAAGATGGACATATTCTTTTAACGTTGTCGCATCAATCCCGTCTGGAAATTCACCCTTCCAAACTCCCTGATTGCGAGCAACGTATTCCCACTCGGCACTCGTTGGTAAACGAAACATCATGCCAGACAAATGGCCGGGGAATAATTTTGCAAGCGGAGGGTAATTTGCATCTGCTAATTCATTTAAGCCCTCAAGCCACAGACTCACATCCTCGTATGATACTTGTTCTACTGGACGATTGTCCCCGGGAAAAACAGATGGATAAGCACTGAATAACCGCTTTTCCGGATCAGCTTTTTCCTCTGTCATTGTGACTCGATAACGATCTGAAAATTTTCTAGAGGCAGCTTCTGCCACTTCCTGCCAGATTTTTTGAGTCACTTCAGTTTCACCAATTTGGAACTTTTCAGTGACGACGAGTTCGGTTTTACCTGGCTCTGCTGTGCGAACTTCGATGCCATTAAACCTAATCGGTTCAAGCGCATGGACCAAACCTCCAAAGAACATAAAAAAAACAGAGAAGATCATTAACATACGTTAATTTTTAGACACTTTCGTCTGCTTTTCAAGCAACTCTCACAATTTATTCGCAAAAAGGCGACTCTGATCTAG
Source organism: Bdellovibrionales bacterium (assembly GCA_031428555.1). Lineage (GTDB taxonomy): Bacteria > Bdellovibrionota > Bdellovibrionia > Bdellovibrionales > Bdellovibrionaceae. The sequence goes on from JANPPO010000238.1 coordinate 2,622, forward strand.
GATCTCGAAAAAAATTTCGTATACTTCCCTATTTCTCGAGGAAAAATTCTACTTTATGACTGTTTGGTTTCCTGGATTTTCGAGCTGCAAACCGAGCAATGTAATCACATGATCTTCTTTGAGAAATTTATTAATCGCTAAAGTGATACAAGTCTCTAAAACAGGACCGTTTGAGGCTGTTGCATCGAGTGGAGAATTCGAGCCCACAACTTCAGAATTCAGATTCCCCGTCACTTCCGTTTTACGAGACTGCTGATTTATAAGCTCAAATTGCATTTCAAAATGACAATTTGTACTTTCAGCGATCGCCCCGTCAGCACCCTCTTTAACCCAAACCCGTCTTATTCTGCCAACAAATCCGTATTTAGCGTTCTGATTTAAATCAAAACCTCGAAATTCAAGACCTTTTGCAAAACGCGATTTCACGAAATCCGCAATTGGAACTTCAGTTACAAGATTTGCTTTTGAATTTAAAAGCCCCGTTGCACCCTGACCCAACATCTGTTGGTTCTGGTTGAGATTTTCAAAACTCACGATGCTCAGTTGAGGATTCCCCCGAACTTTGATTTCCTTATTTCGATATTGCCGAAGTGGCATCAAGCCCTCTTCGCGAATCACAACTTGTTGGGGTGCACAGCCGATGAGAACCAAGAAAGATAATAAGATGAATTTCATAGATTTAACCTCTTCCCCAGATTCTCAGGCTGAAAGCGTTTAAAAACCAAGCAGATAAGACTTGAAATAACTCTATGCATTAAAGACCATGCTTCTCAGAATGCTTTAGCTAAGTTATATACCTTAGTTCCTAACTTTCGTGGTGGTCGTAGCTCAGTTGGTAGAGCATGGGATTGTGATTCCCAGGGTCGCGGGTTCAAGCCCCGTCGATCACCCCAATTTTTTCTTTCGTTTTTGTCCGTAATTCCAGTTTTACAAATCGTTCCAAGTATTTGAATTCACACAAACCAAAATGTTTTGGGTACTCCCATATTTCAAGAAATTTCGGCATATTTCAAAGTTTGATGACAGATGATGACACGTTTGATGACAGGCTTTGGAGAGATTTTCACTCACAGACTTTCGAATTTCGAGGCCTGTCATTCACAGCTAGTCTTACAGTTGATGACAAAAATTAATTATTACGAAGTTTGGAGATACGTCACATAAAACTCGAGAGGCGCAAAAACCAGGCTGGTAGCATGTTTGAAAAATAAGTTTCTAATAACTTGTCCATTCCAGTTAGCATCATTGCTCCAACAAAAGTGATGGAACCACCCATAATTTTCGTGCTCACTTTGTTAAACTTCAATAAATTTGTTCTATTTTCCTGGAAGAACCCTCTAAAACCATATGCGATGGCAACTAGCGGAAGACTGAGTCCAATGCCAAAGAGGCTCATCATAACAGCAGACTGTGTAAGTCCGCCTTGGGTACCTGCAAGTCCCAGCGCAATGCCAAGAGTCGGCCCAACACAAGGACTCCATGCGGCACCCAAAAGAAACCCAATCCCAAACTGACCAATGCGGTCGTTGGACTTTAAATTGTAACTAGCGCCTAATGCGCTATTGCCGAACCTTTGAAATTTTGAATCAATCCAGGTTTTTATTCCTGGCATAATGAGGGCAAAACCAAATATCAGTAACAGAGAAGCAGATATAAGGCGAATTGTTTCTTCTCTTAGACCAAACATTGTTACGACAGAACTAAAGATTAAACCCATTGCAACAAGCGATGCGATCATTCCTGCTGCAATGTAAAGTGGGCCAGATTTTCTATCACTCATCGAGCTTCCTGCCATAATAGGTAATACAGGTAAGATACAAGGAGAAAGAGCCGTCAGCGTTCCAGCGCCGAGACTCATCAAATATGTAATCATAAATTATTCCAAGTGTAGGCAAAGTTAGTTAGATTTAATTGCATTTGAAATTAGATCCCGAATTTTTTGTTTGTCCGTTTCCCCTTGGACCCGTGCAACTTCTTGACCCTGTTTGAATACTAAAATTGTTGAAGGGCCACGAACGGGCTTTTCCAAATGCTTTCTAAATTCTGATGTAGCTTCGAAATTTGCCATCAAGCCTAAGACATCCTTGAGCGGTTCTTCTTGTAGCAAAGATTCAAGGTTAGGCTTCTGTATCTTGCACGAGCCACACGAATCAGAATGGAAAGCGACTACAAACGCCTCCTTACTAGAGATTGCCTTATTGAAACGCGTTTCAGAAAAAGACTGGGCTGTTTCTGCAAATGCTGGCGTAAAAACATTAAAAATTAAAGTATACATAAGAGCGAATTTTTTCGAGTTCATAAACTATCCTTTTTTGTAATGACGTTCTACTCAAATAGGCAGGAATAAAGATTTTGTGACATTTTTATTCGTAGTCGATCTAGAGAAACCACTTAACTGTCACTTTATGGGATAAAAATTTAGGCTTTAGATTTTATCGAAATATAAGAAATTGCACCAATTGCCAGAGCGGTAAATAAGCCGGCAACGGCGCTAATGCCCAAAGAAGCACATCCCAAGGTTAAAGTAAGACCTGCAATTATAATCGCAAGCGCAACTTTTTTTAGATTCTTATTACCTTGATTCATTGTGAGTCGACCTAATATCAACCCACCCAATAAACCACTTATTGAGCAAAGCACTATTTGAAGATTTCCTTCGCAGCAAATATCAAGGTAATCCAAAACAAGTGGAACTATAAAAGATGCCGCTCCAGCAACGAGTCCAGGCATTACACTTTGGCCATATTCAAGGCCTCGCCATTTCAACAAGACGACGGAAGAAAAAAGAATTGAACCAATCATAAGAGGATATTTAATCTCGCCACAGGTGAAACAAGAAATAAGAATAAGTGGGATGACGAGCAAACCATAAGCGGAAGCCATTTTAAGTCTTGCTATTTCATATGCATTTCGTGCCTGATTTTTTAGCGTGTTATTCATGGCGATCCCTCCACTTTTCTTTGAGCCGATCCATAGCTCTTTGCAAACGCTTTCTGTAGGTGGCGCCGGAATGTTCTGGTTTTTTTATATTTTCAAGAGAAGCCAAAATTGACTCTTGATCCTGCGGACTAAGTTCAGAAATAATTTCTTGAATAGTGCTGATTAGATTCTTTTTTATAAGAGATTCTTCCGCTGCGTGATCCGTAGCTGCCATCTGATCGAACTCTTCAATGTGGGATAATCTTTCTTTACGTCTTCTATATTTTTGTCTAAGAGTTCGGCATTCGAAAGCTGTTACGCCTAAGATCCACGAAAGTGCGTCCCGTCCTTTTTCAAATTCTTGAGATCGACTAAATACTTTCATAAGTGCCTGTTGTGCGATATCCTCAGCATCAATTTCTTTCATAACCGTTTTTCTTGCGAGGCGATAAACGAGTGGCCAAGTCGTGTTGAATACGAATTCAAACGCTTGTCGATCACCATCAACAAGACGTTCCATTTTCAAATTTAATTCCGCTCTTTGCTGCGAATTCATAAACTTCTACTCAAATTTCGCCTCTTAATTATAACTAGGCAGATATACTTGAAGCGTGACAATAATTCTCTAAATTTGTCGCTTTAGTATGCCAGGTCAATTATAAGTGGTCTTTGGCCGTCTAGTTTAATATATTATCAATTAATTGGATTACTTTTAGATAATGAGCGTTTGAGATTCTAAAAAATTAAGAGGATTAAATGATGACAAATCAAATTCATATTCTTTTCCTCTGTGTCGCTAATTCCGCACGTAGCCAGTTAGCTGAAGGGATCGCCAAATCCCTACTTGGTAAAAGCGCAGTCATTGAAAGCGCTGGCTCAGAGCCCAGTGGGAAAGTGAATCTCTGGGCAATTGAAGTTTTGAAAAAAGAAGGAATTGATATCTCAAAGAATTATTCAAAATCAGTGGATGAACTATCAGAAGAATTCATCCAGAATCTTGATTACGTGATAACACTTTGTGCTGAAGAAGTTTGCCCTCATATCGTTTCACAAGCCAAAAGATTACATTGGCCCATACCCGATCCAGCCAAAGCCTCGCCTGAACATGTAGATAAAGCCTTTGTCGAAACGCAGCTCGCAGTAAGACAAATGCTTACCAGCTGGATTGCAAAACTTAATTTGAATTAGGACTTTTACGATCGTTACAGCGTTTAATTATTTAAACATCCTGTATAGCAATATTGAGGTAAAAAAATATCAGTTTCAAACATTCCGGC
>JANPPO010000239.1:0-21491 GCA_031428555.1 Bdellovibrionales bacterium
AGTGAATTCGACGACGAATCAGAAGTCGATTCAATGACTGGTTTAGATGATGATTTGACTCCAGAAGAAGACGAAGAGTGGGGCGAACCAGAAAATAGCGAAGACGATAACTTCGAAGACCTTGAAGATGAAGATGCAGTTGAGGCTGAAAAGACTCCAGCTGGCGAAGCTGACGATGATGATGGCGAAGAAGAAGGTTATTTCTAAGCTTTGTTCAGAAACTAGAATTTAGTTTTTAAAAATGAAATGTTTAAAAGAGCACTGGAAACAGTGCTCTTTTTTTTATTCTTTATTTAGGATTTCTTGAAGCTGGTTAACTTTATGTTTCAGCCTCTCCTGACTGTCGGTCAAACGAGAGTAAAGCATTGTTAGCAGATTCCGCATTGCTTGCTGTGGTAAATTCCAAGACTTTTCTGTTTTATCAATAAGTGCGTCCTGAGTCTTTTTAGGAATGACGGTTGAGATTTCATTTTTTGCAGAGTTCAAATGCATAACTTTTGATAGAACTTGATTGTGGATACTGCCCACATCATCTATGTAGGCAGCTTCCACGCTTCCCATGAATGCGATTGCATCGATACGAACCGCTTTTTGATAAGTTGATTCAAACTCTATCTGTTTGGCCAGATCGATTATAGGCTTTAGATAAGTGGCATCTTGAGTTCGTTTTATTAATTTTTCAAGCTGATCATTACCTTCTCCCAGATAAATGAGCACAGCTAATAAACTATTTTCTACTAAAACAGATTTGAAAGAAACGACTCCTAATTTTCTTAACATGATGAGCGCTTCCGCTTGACGACCTTTGCTTTCAAAATAGCATATTTGCTTTTCATACATTCGCATCAAGAGTCGCGACTTATTGATTCCTCCTAATGCAGATTGCAAATCTTTAGCCGAATAAACGAAAACGCCATTTTCGGCAAACTGGTCGAATTTTTCAATTGTTTGAATATGGTCTTTTAGTAAAGCTTCCCAAGCTGTGATAGCTTTTTGATATTCTGCTTTCGAGCCTGCGTCTGTGCAGATTTTCATGTCGGAGCTTAAAAGGGGATGCTCACTATCATACGGAACGGAGCTTAGAAATTCTTCAGTCAGTTTTACAAGTTCATTTTGATTTTCAGGATAGCTAAAATAGTTTTTAGCTTGGTCGGTTAGCTTATCGTCGGTCATCTTATAAGTCAGACGCAATACGACAAATAAAATTAAGATTGATAACAATGTTACTAGCACGCGTTTTACAGAAAATGATTTCATAAATTCCCATCAAGTTGATTGGAAAGAAGCTAGCATGACTAAGCTGGAGTTTATTAAATATTTTCGAAGACGCTTTAGTTCATTTTATTGTAGGTATTGATTTCGTTAATGGGTAAGCAGCGCAATAAATGCGCTGCCGCCCTATTTTGCTTTAGAGTGGTAAAGACTCGGAGTTTGAAGTTGTTCCGGTTTCGACCGCTTGGTCATTTACTTCCGGCTTCGAACTTTGTTCAATTTTGATGTCTACTGGTGAAGGAACGGTACGACCGTTGCTTGGACTCTTTGGTGCCGGCTCTTCACTTGGAACTGTGCGAACTTCTGGGCGCGCCGGAGTTCTTACTTCTGGCTGAGTTGGATATCGAGTTTCAGGTTGCGTTGGATAAGCTGGTTCGTAGTCTGTGTCATAGCCATCGTCCTGAGGCACTGGATTTGGACGTGGATCATTTTTTGGCATCGGCATTGGCTTTGGACGAGCCTCTGGGCGCGGTTCTGGGCGCGGTTCTGGGCGAGGCCTTACTTCTGGCTGAGGCTCAGGTCTTCGCTCTGTCCGAGGCGCCACATATGTACCCGTTACTCGAGCATCACAATTCATAACATTTGAGTAAACGTCGTAGCCTCTTTTGGAATTTGAAATCAAACAAGCCGTGAACTGGGGAATTTTATTTCGATATTCAGACTTAGCAAATCCGCAATACTGAATGGCGTGTTCGCTGTGGAACCGAGCTTTTTCAACTAGATCTATTAGACAGGTTTGCATAATAGGAGTCGAATCCCATTCGCAAATTTGTCGCGAGCGAAATTGGCTCATGCGTGCACGCATTTGAAGTTTTGACGGACAAGATTTTAAATTAACGTAATTTGAATCATTTTTTTCGATCGGAATTTTGAGTTTTGGTCTTGAACACTGTGGAGCTGCTTCAAGAACATGGTCATTTGAATTTTTAGATTTCATAACCATACATTTAGTGAATTCAGGTGTTGAGTTTTGACGGCAGACAGTTGTCGCCTCTGAATCACTTGCTAGGAAATAATACTTCATATTGTTCATGCAGAAGTCATAGTCTGACATTCGAGCATGAGCTGAAAAAGCCATTCCAGTGAGTACAACAATAATTAGACTTTTCAACATACAGATATCCTCCGGTGGTAAAAGCTTACTTTTACCAGCAACAATAAGCGGATGGACCCTGTTCGGATCCACCCGCCTGACTTCAGTTTCTACTTCTGCGGACGAGTATGCACAGCATACTTATCGAATTCACCATACTCATGTAATTTGTTATACAGAGTTTTAATAGTGATTCCCAAGTTTTGCGCGGCCTGAGTCTTATTGCCGCCGAAGAAATCCAAAGCTTTCAATATGTACTTCTTTTCAAGTTCATACAGAGGGAGCTGAGGGTCATAGTCGATAAACTTGTCGTTTTTTTCAGGAGTGCGAATATGATCTGGCAAATCGCCAACCATAATTTCATGACCTTCAGAAAGAATTTGCAATCGCTCGCAAACATTTTGAAGCTCACGGATATTTCCTGGCCACTCATACTTCATCACAGCTTGCATTGCTTCTTCAGAAACATGACGTCCCCGATTTAAGTATGCGTGTTGAGATTGATTTAAGAAGTGTGTGATCAACACAGGAATATCTTCTTTACGACGTCTCAAAGGAGGAGTCGTCACAACTATTGTATTAATGCGGTAGTAAAGATCTTCACGGAAATTACCTTTAGTAACTTCTTGCTCTAGATCTCTGTTAGTTGCAGAAACTAAACGAACATCAACTTGGATTGGCTCTTTGCCACCAACGCGGAAGATTTCACCTTCTTGAATGAAACGTAAAATCTTAGCTTGAATACCAGGAGTTAACTCCCCGATTTCGTCTAAGAATAAAGTTCCACCGTTAGCAACCTCAGCAAGACCCATCTTTTTATTGTAAGCGCCAGTGAAAGAACCTTTCTCGTGGCCGAACAATTCTGATTCTAAAAGAGTTTCACGAAGAGCTCCGCAGTTGATCGCAACGAAAGGTTTGTTCTTTCGATTAGAGCGATCGTGCATAGCACGTGCTATTAATTCTTTACCTGTTCCAGATTCACCCATAACTAGGACGTTGGCCTGGGATGGCGCTACTCGATCAATCATCTTCATCAATTGGTTCATTACATCCGATTGATAAATGATTGTTCGTACTTCCGGCTTAACTGCCGGAGGGTTTTGTGTTCCCCATTGCAATTGCTGTCCACTATTAGAAGTTGGAAGAATTGTGGTCGAGGGATTAGAATTCTCGTTCATACGTGCCGCCTTTCGAATTATGATCTCAACTTGAGGCAATGTAATTACGATCTCTTCCGGGATTTTCTGTCGTATGCTTTAATACGCTTTAAATTCCTTTTTAGATCTCGGTGAGGTCAAATAACGTTCTGCGTTCTCACTTTGATACACTGCGTTTACGCATTGCAATATAACTAAGGTCTTGTACTAATTGCAAGACTTAATTTCAGTATCGTGTAAAAAAGTAAAAGAGGGTTTGAGTGCTCAAGTGGCTAGTAGAGTTAGATAACTTCTTGAAATATATGGAGAATATAAAATCTGCTTCGCCTCATACTTTGCGCAGTTATAGAAACGACCTCACATTGATCATGGCTAAATTACCCGAAAATCTGGCAGAAAGTGATCTCTTATCACATATTCGAATCTCCCAAACTTCTTGGGCTCATCTTTCTATTGCGACGCGTAATCGCAAGGCTGCTTCCTTGAAAAGCTTCTTCAATTGGCTTTACGAAGCCGGAAAAATCGCGAAAGAAATCTCTCCGCAAATTGCCTGTCCTAAGGTCCCGCAGAAGATTCCACACTTCCTTTCGCCGGATGAAGCGATCAGCGTTTTAAAATCTTACCCTGGCGAGATGAAACTTGAAGAGCTAAAGGATAAGACGCTTTTCTGTCTTCTCTATGGCTCTGGTTTACGTGTAAGCGAAGCTTGCGCGCTGACTTGGGTTAATGTTGACCTTAAGGGACGAAGACTTTACGTGACCCGCAAAGGACAAAAAGATCAGTGGGTGCCTATGCCTCAGCTGACTGTGGAAGTTTTAACAAAGCTAAAAAGTTTAGAAGAAGAGAAATTTGTGTTCGGAATTAAAGCACTTCATACTCGGGCAGCTTATGAAATTGTCCGGCAGCGCGGAGTAATAGCAAAGCTTATGAAGCCACTTCATCCCCATGCTCTTCGTCACAGCTTTGCGACTCATTTACTGACGAGTGGTGCTGACTTAAGGGCGCTTCAAGAGTTGCTTGGCCATACTTCGCTTGCAGCCACGCAAAAGTATACGCACATTTCGACTCATGAATTAGCTAGGATGATGGAATCTCATCACCCTTTGGGCGAAAATAAAAAGGGCGACTGATTCTTCATAAAACGATAACGATTCATAGCCTTCTTAAAGTAATCAAGTGCCTGGATATAGATGTTTGCCCTGGTCTCTGGTGACCCTATTCGGACGGAGCTATGGCATTCGGTTGCCAGATGATGAGCCCACTCTTCTTTAATATTGAATGGTGATCGTTCGCTTTCACCAAAGTAGGCGTCTACAGATTCCTGCAAAACTTCTTCGATCTTTCTTTTGCACTGAAGTGGCAATTGGTCATGATTTTCGACTTCGATTGTTCCGATTTCATAGCAATAACTTTTTCGATGAACAAGTTCATCTTCAGTTCCAACTGCATTTAATGCCTTCGTAAATTGTTTTATCTTAAATCCTAAATGTGCTCTGACAATAGGATTAGCTACAATTACTTTTAAGTAATCTGCATTAATAACTTCCCGACTATTACAAAATTTGTTGCCGGCAATTAACAAAACATCTTTAGTGTGGATCAACTGTTCGATTTCAGTATTGGTAATAACCATACTGAATGGAAGAAACTGACTCAAAACTTCTTTCAGATTCTTTTTTTCCTTGATCGCGAAATTAACTTCTCTGATGCCACGCTCGAGTTCATACTTCGTCATTTTTGTTCCGAATCTTTCCTTTGCCCAAGACAAAAGAAGTTCGTGCATGATTAAACCAGCCTGGTTTTCGTCGCTCATGCTGAAGAACATAGGAGAATAAATCTTTACTTCGTGCTTTGAGTTACAACCTACAACTTCTTGCAGATCACTCGTGTTAGAATCTAGGTTCCAACAGTTTACATTCAGAATAGGCTTTGCATCCAATATCCACTTCTGTTTTTTTGCTGAAAAAGTTATTTCTTTTAGAAACCCAGAATAAGATATCGACTTAGACTCTGGCGAAAAGTGATCTACATATTGAAGCAAATCAGCAAGTTCCTTATTCCAAGAAAGAAGGTCTTCAAATGGCACTTCCAATGTCGCGCTCTTCTGCCAGTAATCAAGAAGCTTACCGCTTACGACATTTCCGCCGCCATCAGTAACTCCGCCTTGCAAATGCCATTTGGAAGAGTCTCCATACTTTTCTTTCAATTTTTCAAGATCTTGAGACTTGATTTTCCGTAAGTTGTTAACCCACTTTTCGTTTTTCTTGAGTGAAATTTCGTAGTTTTTTACAAGGGGACTATTTCGTGAGGGCTTAAATTTTGGTGATACCTGAGCCCAGGATTGAGCACAAAAAATGAAAGCGCACATCATGATAACAACGAAAGTTTTTCCCATACTTTGATTAATTGCAAATTAAGAGCCTGATATAAATTTAGAGACCCTTCTATGCGAATGAATAAGCTGCTGTAATTTCTAGCGATTTTTAAGTATCAAAATGAGGCGTTTTTAACATACTGAAGAACCGATTTTTCCAGAGACAATAATCGCGCAACGGCTGTCTGTTTTTGAGATGCTAAGCTTTCAAAGGATTCTGTGTCTTGAACGGCAAGTTTAAGAAATGGTTTCATCCAGTCTTCAACTTCGAGAACACCCTGCTGCAAAAGGAATTTCAAATAAAACTGTACCTTAAGCAAATGAAGTTCCGAAGGATCAGTCACAGCTTCTAATCTTTTTAAAAGATGTCCAAGCAGATTGTACATTGTTGAAGAATTGGAATCTCCGGCCATTGACACTTGAGAAACACAGTTCAATGCGGTCAAAGCAAAATCTAATTTATCATAGTCATTTCTAATAAGCTCAAAACCCTGCAAAAGCTGAGCTTCCTTGATCGTATGCATTTCGGTTCTATTTGAAACATTATAAGTGAGTTTCACATGATGAGTTGGCTCTAAAACTCCACCGCCAAAACGGCGCTTCGATCTTAAAGCCCCACGTGCGATGAAAGACATTTTTTCGCCACTTTGAGATAGGGCGTGAATAATTAAATCAGCTTCGCTGTATTTAACCTTTTTTAAAATTAAAAAATGACCTTCGGATTCGCCGGTTGATTTTATGGCCATTCAGATTCTGCCCTCAATTCGGTAAGAGTTTGCTTCAATTTTGAAACAAAATCATCCCGCTGGGCGATATGAAGGGAAAATACAGTGAGTCCTCTGAGCTGCTCTGGGCTTGGCTCTGGCGACCACCAATTCTTGAAGAGCTTAACAGAGTTCCATTGGCATAAATGCGTCGTCTGAGCTAGCTCTGGGCCCAACGGACCCAGATGCTGACTGAGACGACTTAAGATGCGATCCCCACCCAATTCAGGAAAGGATAAAATAATACGATCAAAACGACGTTTTTCAGTTGGTGAAAACCAACAAAACTCTTCAAACTCTTTTTCCACTTTTTGAACCAAAGCTTTGTCTTCTTTGGCAGTTTCAAATTTTGCCGGTTCGTCATACTTCCAAGGAGCATAGGGAGCAACTTTTTCTGGAGCACGAAATCTTGCTCCGCAAACAGCTAACGCGCGGGCATCCTGACCTGAATGTGCAGGCCCAATCCAAATTGTAAACGGAGAAATTTCTTCCTGAGCCGATGGAAGAGAAAAATGCGACACTCTGATAAAATAAATCTTTTTTTCAGCAAGCGCTTTTTCAAATTCCGCAACAATAGTCTTTTTTCCGGTTACCGCGTGGTCTTCGAAAAATAAAACAAACAACGTACTAGGAGAAAGTGCCGCAACCCAAGCCGAAATGTCTGGAGCAAATTGTTCGAGCACTTTCCAATCAACACCTTGAGACTGAAATCCCTCACGAAGAAAAAATGGTAAGCTTGCATCAAAGAGTGGAGACATCCCCTTCATCCAAGTGAATGCTTTTTTATGAGACAAAAATGATGCCAGCTGAGTTGTCACTTCATCGACAGCCAAATAAAGATTCTGGTAACAGCGAACAGGATTTTCAAGCTTGTAGCCCGCGAGAACGCGATAAGCTTCATTAATTCGATCCCAATATTCAGGCGGCTGCAGTGGTATCAACATAGAAAAAGGCTAGCATCCCAAAATAGGTTAGGCCAGAAATAAAGACCAGAATAAGGACCAGAGACCTAGGTCTAAATTCGAATGAAAAATTAGAGGCTGAAGCACCTCCCGGCTTAAACTTAAATATTGCACCGGTTGGAGGATTCATGCTTTTAAAAAATTTAGTTATCCTGGCTTCGTTGTTCTTGGCATCGCCAGCGTGGTCTCTTGTTGAAGTCAAAATGACCTACACAAGTTTGAATAACAAATCTCCAAAAGAAAAAGTTTATACTGGCTCGGGTGCTCCACCCTCTGTTGAGGCCATGTCTGGAATTGGCGGTGATTTGATTTTCACCCTTCCAATCGTTGGGCTTGGAATTGGAATGCGATACGAAAATTTAGGTTTCAAATATGGCGATGATATTGTTTTTGATGGTGCCGCAACGAGGACGGCAGCAATTCTTGGTTGGAGATGGGTTGATACCTTAGTTTATTTTGGCCCCATTTTTAGTTACGGATTTTCTCACTCTGGGGGTCAAATCAAAGCAACGGAAGGTGCAACGATTATTTCAGATCTAACTGCTGACAAGCAGAGTTCTTATAGCGCAGGCCTTGAACTCGGTGGAAAATTTCTTGGTTTTAGAGTGGGAGCTGAAGCAGGATATTTAAACTATGAATGGAAAAACCTAACGGGAACATCGGGCTCGATAACATCGGTTGGAAAACTTGATATGAGTGGACCTTATGTGAAGCTTGCGATTGGTTTTGGAATTTGATTTTCTTCTCGAGCTTCAAAAACGTAATATAATTTCGAATTTGGATGGGTTGTCGAACTTCTTAACTTACGTCCTCGCTTGCCTCCCTATATTGTCACTGAATCAACTTTGAACGTTACTATCTAGCTGAATCGACTGACCGATCTCAAATTGAGACTGTCAGCTCAGTTGCATATATTAAGCGTAGATGTTGAAAGTTGGTTTGATCCTTATTTTAATGACAGTAAGTGCATGGGCGCAAGACCAGGTAAAACCACGTCAATCAACTGCGAAATCCCGAAGCTTCTGCCCCGTTGGTAAAGATTATTTGCAGCAAGACTTAAATGCTCTTAGTTATCCTGACTTCTCTAATCCAGATCCTAAGCACCGAAGTAATAGTTTTAGCGCAAGACTTCTTCAAATTGGCCCTTTACCTCAACCTCTGATTAATCCTGACTGTATTAATGCTGCTTTAGCCGCTGTGACGGCTGGTCCACGAAAACAATCTGATGAACAGTTTCGCAGTAACCGCTTTTTAAGATGTAATACTAATAATGAGCCTATCGATCATCAAGATGAACCTTGTTTCAGCGCAGAATATAAGTCCCTCATGCATTCGTCTTTTGAACTCACAACAAAATGTTTAAAAGAATTTGTGACTGGAAGCAAAGATCCTCAAGTACAGAATACCTGGGTTGAAGCTTACTTTAAAATGATGGCGACTGAGTCAGGACTTCATGTAAACGTGGCTTCAAGAATTGGCGCGATAGGAATCGGACAATTAAGACCTAAATATATAGTGGATTTTAAAGAACGAACTTTGCCGCACCTTAGAAGATTTCTTCGAACGCAAGCTAGTGCTGGCTGTAAAAGATTAGCTAACGAACTATTAACTGATGAAAAAGTAAGTCGACTTTTTAAAGTAACGAAAGCCACAGACCCTGAGACCCAGAAGACGACTACTGATTATGAGCTCAATGTTTGCTCAAACATTAGTATCAACGAAGATCAGCCATTACTTAACTTGATTATTAGCTTCGCTAACTTGAAACTCTATAAAGAAAGTATCGTTGACTCAATTATTGAGCACTCGAAATACAAAGATTCTTTCAAGAATTTAGCTCCAGCAGAATTACTCGATTTAGAGATCAAACTTGTTACTTGGTCTTACAACTTAGGCGTTAACCGTTTGAAAGATCATATCAAGCTGGTTTTAGAAACAAAGTATGCTAATAAACCTGTGACTAAAATTCGCGACTTCATTATCGATGCGGATATTGAAGGAAAGCGAAATTATCTTTTTGGAATAGAAGATCGCTATAAAAGAGTATTAGGAAAACGCAAAAGCTGCCGCACCGACATAATGAAGTAAGCTTCGATTGTAAAAAATTCCTGTAAAACGTCCTGAAGCACCTGTCAAAAATCTAAGCACCTTAAAATCAACTTAATTGCATAGAGCACGAAAATATTAGGGCACAGCTCTTGTAACTACTTTATTTCGTGGAACGTAGTTGGTTAATTCTTTCTCTTTTAATGACCCTTAGTGGTTGGTTGGCTCATGCAAATGCGGGCAACCCCGCTTTATCTTGTGCTTCTCTTTTTGAAGAAAGTAACAAGCACTACATAATTAATGAAGCTTCGAAAATTAAGGGTCCCGAAGTCATTTATTCTCTTAAGTTAAAAACTGATGATCGCTTTAACCAAAAAGAAGTCCCTAAAGAGTCTCTTGTCGAGCTTTTCCAAATGCTTGGCCAAACTCAATTTTTTAATACTAGCGAGAAGATCACTCTAGAAAAAGGGACGCTTTATTTAGGAAGAGCGATCGATGCTCAGATCTCGGCACAGGCAGAATACACTTACGATAAACCTAATCAATCGTTACATTTGACAAGAATTTCATTAATCAATTCTAAGAACGGTCTTGAACATGTCCTAACGAAGGAACCTCTGGATTACTCTGGCACGAAACTTGTTAAAGACAAGTATACAGTTGTTTTTGAAAAGGGATCTCCCCAACCGAAAATAGTATCAGGCTCTGAAGTTCAGAATGTTGAATTTGAAGCGGGTCCATTACCACAAGGACAAAAGATTGTAAGTCTTAGTAATGAAAACGTTCGTTCTGCTGAATTTTCTTTTCCATCGACAATTTCGGGAACTGCTTTTGAAAAAATTAATAAATGGTCAATGCTGGTTCCTCACCTGAAGCATGCAGAAATCGATGTCGTAGATTCAGTTAACAAACAAAGATGGGCTGTTGCAAAAGGCCAATACCGCCGCGCGATTGAATTCGCTAAAGACCGCTTTGTAAAACAAGCTTTTGGATTAATTGTGGTCTTTGCAATCTTCGAAGGTGCGAGTGGATTTTCCGATGATGTAGCAAAATATTTCGTCGATGTAGCAAAATCTCAAGAAGCAACCGTATCAGTTAGAGTGAGAGAAACAAAGGTTGATGGGAACACGACCAACACAGAACAACGGTTCAAAATTAGTTTACCTAAAAAAACTGACCCGAATGCGCCGATAAAAGAAGATACAGCAAGTAAGACAGCGAAAAAAACTACCCCTTCAAAAGATGCGAAATCTGGAGAAAACAAATGAAATCAGTAACAGTCTTTTCAATATTAGCTTTTAGTTTTTCAGCATTTGCTGCTATTCCGGATACATCTGTACTTGATATAACTGCGCAACGCGGATCCAAAGTCATTCAGTTTAAGACTCCGCAAAATCGAAATGAAATTTGCGTATTGCCTCAACATTCTCCACTCGGAAATTACAGCGATAAAGATTTAAAAGCTGAAAAAGAATTATGCTCTTACGATTTTCATGGTTTGACTAAAAGCGAAGATACAAAAGAGATGGCGTTGTGCCCCAAGTTTTATAGCAGTAATCCTGGAGTTTTGATTATGGATATCCCAGAAGGCTGGGATAAGAAGAAATTTGAAGCAACTATGTGTTTTAAAAAAGGTGATTTAAATAAGAACCAGGCAAAATTTAAGCAGACAGTCACTTGTTCTTACACCCCTTCACTTTTAGCTTACTACCACTTTTCTCGTTACCTTGATGGAGCTGGTCGTGTGCCCGTGGCAGTATTGAGAACAATGCTAAAAGAACGTCACTCGGATATCGTTACTCTTGGTGTTGCTGGAACTGCTCAAGTGGGTGGCGCAATCCATGGTGGATGGAGAACTCTTCGGGCACGTCATCTCCAACCGTTAAGTGAAGCTGCAACATTCGATAGCACGGGTCAATTTGTATACGGAGCACTTCAAGATAAATTAAGGAATGAAGCTGTTTATAACGAAATTAATGGTGGTGGTCCCTATGATGGCCGTTATAAAAAATTTGTAGAGTTAAATTCATATCAGATGCTTACTAATCCAAAGGGTGTTCTAGAAATTTTAAATTCAAATCAATTTGCCAAAGTTGCCCAGCCAATTTCTATGCTGAAAGATCAAACTGATATGATCTTAATGGATACGCTTCTTACGCAAAATGATCGCATGTTTAATTTGCATTATAAGTGGGCTTGGACCTGGATCGAAAAAGGCGAAGTCAAAAGTAAATTCGCAAAAGGCGACATGGATAAAAACAATAAGTTTATTTTTGAAACTGAAGAAGACTTAGAAGATAAAGCGAAATATGAAGCGAAAGGTGCCGTTTTGATAAAGCAAATGGTATTGAAAGATAACGATTGCGGAGTTCGTGCCGGCAGATATGGCAATAAGATGAAAATGGTAAAAGCACTTGATGGAATTCGCCACATCAGCGGAAAAACCTATACAGCTTTTATGAAATTAGCAAAAGCCATCAGAGACCCTGCTATGGGTAGCTATTTAAAGAACGAAACTTTAATGAACGATGCTGATTTAAAACTCATCCGCACAAATGTTTTCGAAGCGGAAACAACGCTCAAAGCAAAGTGCAAATCTGGCGAATTAAAACTCGACCTTGATCTTGAAACCTATTTCAGTGCACGTCCAACTAGTTTCACTTGCGACATCTAACTAAAGTTTAGTTCTCGCGCCGATTCATTGAACTTGACTCTGGCTTCTGCTGCTTAACATTTAAGCTATAAGAATGAAAAAAACCATTCTTATAGCAGCCACTTTATTAACTTTCGTATCTTGCGCACAAAACAAATTGAGCACTCCAATTCCACCATTAGTAAATGAAAACCCAACGGATGTCCCTCCGGTTGAACCGCCTGTCGAGCCGCCAGTTGATAGAACTTTCGAAAAACTAGAAAAAGATGTCGCCTTCTACAAAGGCCGATATCAAATGCCCGACGTTTACAAAAAAATCACTGGCGAACGCGGAACCGGCTTCGACGATCTTTACGGCACCAGAAACATGCGAGAAGTTCTAGCCGGCGTTTACTACCGCGGTGGTGGCAATAATAAATATCATAAAACAAAACCCCGCAGTAACACGAACCCACTCCCCGCTGATGGCTTAGATAATCTTTGTAAAGATGGATTCGTTAAGGGAATTTATTTCTACGAAACAAATTATAAAACTGCGAAACCCGTGAATAATTGTGTCGAGAGAAATTCCGGCGAAGCGAACACTCTCAACTACGAGCAGCTGACAGCTTTTTCAGTAAAAGATTTTAGACCATTCTTGCAAATCATCCACGATCGCATCAAAGGAAAATTAAACGGCCCCATCTACGGTCACTGCTGGAACGGCTGGCACGCATCAGGATTAATGGCAGCGACTGCGCTTAAGCAATATTGCGATTTCACTGATGCTCAAGCAGAAGCCTATTGGATCAAGAACACAGATGGAAATTCAAAAGGCTACGAAGGCGTTGTAAAAAAAGTAAAAGCTTTCAAAAAGCTAGCAGGCTTAGAAATCACACCAGAAGAAAAAGCCCTGATCTGCCCGCGATAAAAAAAGGTGACAAAAAGGTGACAGTCCACTTTTCTTGTCGACGGTGCATTAAAAATCCAAAGGTTTTTAGTTCGGCCGGCCACGATGGCGGGCAGAAACAAAGATTCAAAAATAAAAAAAGCCAGCTCTTTTAAGCTGGCTTTTTTTCACTCAAAATAACGCTCCGTCGACAAGAAAAGTGGACTGTCACCTTTTTGCCTTTTTTTAGATCCCCGATTTGTGGCGTTCTTGTTCGTCTACCACTGATACTACTCCGCCTTTTAGTTGTGGGCGGTATGCTAGGTGATTGATGTCGTAAATGAACTTGCTGCCGTTTAATCCTGGGGTTTGCCATTCTGGGCCCATGCGGATTGCGTCCACTGGGCACGCTTCTTCGCAGAAACCGCAGAAGACACATCTTAAAACATCGATCTCGTAGGCGATTGGATATTTTTCGACTGTGGGATCATTGTGTTCAGCTGCTAAAATTTTAATGCAGTCAGCGGGACAGTTCGTCGCACAAAGCATGCAAGCTGTGCAGCGAATGCTTCCGTCTTTCTTAACTGTTAAAACGTGGTTCCCTTTGAATCGTGGAGAGTATTCATACTTCTCTTCAGGATAGTTGAGGGTCATCATTTTATTTTTATTAAAAAGGTTCGTGATCAAGTGTTTGAAGGTGATGAAGAGACCACCTAAAATACTGATTAAGTACCATTTTGATTTATCGGGACTATTCGGAACTACACTCATAGAGATCCTCGCTTATACACGAACTCGTTTTTCTTACGATGTTCGAGTGTCACCTGATCAGGTCTGCGGTCAGCTTCGATAAAGGTATCGATCGGCGCCACTTTCATTACAGGAATATTTTGCCCAGACAATAAGTAAGAAGCTTCACCTAAAGTAAGCGCTTCGCTAACGATAGTTGTCGCTTTCTTAAATTTTTGCTCTAAGCCTTGATGGTTGATGAAGCTTCCTTCTTTTTCTAAGTAAGACTTCATTGGAAGTAACCAAGCATTTGTATTGAGCTTATCAAAATCTTCAGACTTACATGCAGAAGCCCAAATCACATTTTGAGCAGCGCCTAATTCTTGAATCTTTTCATTCATGTCGTTGTAGACGGCCATATTTTCTGGTCCCGCAACGAGAACTGTTTGAACTGAACCCGACTTGATTGCAGTTAACAAATCATTCCAATTAGACTTGATGCCGTTGGAATTCATTGCTGCTTCAACACCTTTTGTATTTGGGTTTTTATCCCCGCGATATAAAAGACCGTCGAATTTTTCCCACTCTTCCGGTTGATTTTTCCAGTGGTAAACATTTTTCGTTGGCAGATTCTTCAACAACAATTGGTATTCGTGAGTCGAATACTGACCCGTTAAGACGATCGCAAGTTTATCACCTGCTGCTTTAATTGCTTTGTGAGCATCTTTTGCTAATGCTCCAGCATCCATGTCAGTCCATGTCGCTTGACCTTTTTGCTTTACGCGGCCTTTTAACAAACGGTGTTCACGATTTACAAATTTATAAACATCGCGACCGACGTCACACATCCAGTGACCATTTACTTTTTCGTTGTAAACGGGCTTAACTCGGAAGGCGCCTTCTTTATTGTAATAAACTTTTACGTTACAACCAGTCGAGCAACCTGTGCAGATACTTTCTGAATCCTTGAGATACCAAACACGTTGGCGAAACCTAAAGTCTTTAGAAGTTAAAGCACCAACTGGACAAATATCAACAGTGTTCAGAGAGTAATTATTGTCTAAAGGCTTTCCATCGAAAGTTCCGATTTCTGTTCTGTCACCGCGATTGAAAAGTCCTAATTCGTTTGTCTTAGAAACTTCATCTGTGAAACGAACACAACGAGCACACAAAATGCAACGTTCCGAATCAAGAACAATAGTTGGGCCAAGATCGACAACTTTATGCTTCTTAACTTTTGGTTCAGCCATTTCAGAGCTGTATTTACCGTACTGCATGTACTGATCTTGAAGTCCGCATTCGCCGGCTTGATCACAAACTGGGCAATCAAGTGGATGATTAATCAAATGGAAATCTAAAACCCATTTCACACCGTCTTTAAGTTTCTCGCCTTGATTTGAAACTTTCATGCCTTCGGTTACCGCTGTATTACAAGCAATCTGTGGGCGTGGGTTTCCTTCAATATCGACGATACAGAGACGACAAACACCCGCGACACTCAGTCCCGGATGATAGCAATAATGAGCAATACCTTCATTCAGCTTATAAAAAGCTTCCATGATAGTTGCGCCCTCTTTAACTTCGACCTCTTGGCCATTAATGGTGCATTTGGGCATAGCTTGTTCCTTTAACTTTAGAACGTCCTTCGCGAACGAAGAATTCAAATTCATCTCTAAATTTAGATACGAAACTTAATACAGGTAAGGCTGCTGCCTCTGCGAGTGCGCAGATGGTGCGACCTTTCATATTGTCTGCAACTTTCAAAAGAAGATCGATATCTTGTAAGCGACCGCGGCCTTCTAAAATTGAATGAACAATTTTATTCAACCAGCCAGTTCCTTCACGACAAGGCGTACACTGACCACAAGATTCATGAGAATAGAAATGTGTGAGAACTCCCAGCATATCGACCATGCACTGAGAATCATCAATTACGATAATCGCACCAGAACCAAGCATTGTGCCCATTCCAGCCAAACTTTCGTAATCCAAAGCCGCACGCTCTGCTTCTTCAGCTGTTAGAACCGGCGCAGAAGATCCGCCTGGAATAACAGCTTTTAATTTTCTTCCCGGCTTCATCCCGCCGCCTAGTCCATAAATCATGTCTTTTAAACTGTATCCCAATGGAACTTCGTAGTTACCAGGCTTCACAATATTTCCGCTAAGAGAAAATAGTTTTGAACCCGCAGACTTTTCAGTTCCGTATTTTCTATAACCCTGAGCACCGTCACGAATAATATATTTTACTGCAGCTAAAGTTTCGACGTTATTTACGATTGTCGGTTTTCTTAAGTAGCCTTGGATAGCTGGGAAAGGTGGCTTTAATTTTGGCTGACCCTTTAATCCTTCAAGAGAGGAAATCATTCCGGTTTCTTCGCCAACGATGTAAGCACCCGCACCAGCGTAAATGTCCATTTCGTGATCAAAGCCTGAGCCTAAAATATTTTTGCCCAATAAGCCTGCTGAGTAAGCTTCTTTAATCGCTTTCACAAGACAGTTAATAGGGTAATCGTATTCACCACGAACGTAGATATAAGATTTTTTACAGTTAATTGCGTAAGCCGAAATAATCATGCCTTCAATTAACTGATGAGGAGCACGCTCCATCATCATTCGATCTTTGAAAGTTCCGGGCTCACCTTCATCGGCATTGCAAAGGAGGTAACGAGGTTCGTCGTTCTTAGGTAAAAAGCCCCACTTTACACCAGTCGCGAAACCGGCGCCGCCACGGCCACGAAGTCCTGACTTTTTAACTTCTTCAATAATTTCTGCAGGCTTCATTTTGAAAGCGCGCTGCAATTGTACGTAGCCGCCATTTTTTTTGTAGCCTTCAAGTCCCTGAAATTCATTTAAATGATAAAATTCCGTAAGATATTTAACTTCACTCATTGTTAACTCCGCTTAGCGTATATTTTAGCGTAAATTTAAAACTACGTTTGTTAATCACTTCATACCTCTTAAAACATTCATTGCTGATTCGTTTGTGAGGTTTTCATAGTACTTGTCATTTACTTGCATCATAGGTGCAGTTCCACATGAACCCAAACATTCAACACGGTTAACTGTGAATCGTTTGTCTTCCGTGATTTCGCCTGCTTTCACTTTTAATTCGTCGCAAATGTGATTTGCTAACTCGCGGCCACCTTCAAGGGCGCAAGAAATATTCACGCAAACCTGAACATGATATTTACCTACAGGCTGCTGATTGAACATTGTGTAGAATTGAAAGACTTCGTTAATTTTACTTTCAGGAATTTGCATCACAGTCGAGAGATGGTGAATCACATCCTTTGAAACCCAGCCGCTATTCTCTTTTTGAGCAATATAAAGGCTGGGAATAATAGCGGACTCTTTCGTTTCGTAACGACTGAGTTCATTTTTAACAGCGTTCAATCCTTCGGAAGACAACTGAAACATTTTTAATCCCTTTACCGATCCAACTCACCAGCAATAACGTTCATGCTGGCTACTGTTGCAATTGCGTCTGCGAGCATCGCGCCGCGGACGACATGTGGAAATGACTGATAGATAGCGAAACAAGGTGGACGAACTTTAAGGCGGTAAGGATTCGCTGAACCATCGCTGATTAGATAAAACCCTAATTCACCGTTTGGAGCTTCAGTCGCATCATAAGTTTCACCGATAGGTGGTCGAAGACCCTTAATCATGAGCATAAAGTGATTCATTAAACCTTCGATGTTTCCGTAAACATCTTTCTTTTCAGGAAGAGCAATTCCGCGATCACGAACTGAATAATCACCACCCGGAACTTTTTTACAAACTTGTTCAACGATGCGGATACTTTGTCTCATCTCTTCGATGCGAACTAAGTAACGATCGTAAACGTCGCCATTCGTTCCAACTGGTACATCAAAATCCAAACCATCATAACCATAGTAAGGAGCAGCTTTACGTAAATCCAAATTCACACCACTTGCGCGAAGTAAGGGACCTGTATATCCCCACTGAATTGCTTCGTTAGCTTTAACTGGGCAGACACCCTGGCAACGTTTGATAAATATTTTATTATCGAGCATGAGCTTTGTAATCTCGTCGACGCCTGCACGCATTTCTTTACAGAAACCAAGTACATCATCAAACCAACCTTCAGGCGCATCTTGAGCCATACCACCCACGCGGGTCATACTGACTGTTAATCGTGCGCCACAAAGTTTTTCATAAAGATTATAAACTTTTTCGCGGTAAGTGAATAAATGGAAGAAGCCGGTTAATGCTCCAAGATCCACACCACCTGTTCCGATTGCAACGATGTGATCGATGATTCGAGAAAGTTCCATCAAGATGACTCGCATAGCTTGTGCTCTTGGTGGAATTTCAATATCTAAAAGCTTTTCAACAGTTTTACAGTAACCAACATTGTTCGAAGGAGCTGAACAATAATTTAATCTATCAGTGTATGGAATAACCTGATTGTAAGGATGAGTTTCAGCCATCTTTTCAAAACATCGGTGCAAAAAACCAATTTCGCAATTTGCGCGAACAATTGTTTCACCATCGAGTTCAACCATCACACGAAGAGTTCCGTGCATAGCTGGATGCGAAGGACCAATGTTAAGTGGAACTAAGTTTTCATTTAAAACATCACCGCGCTGGTTTTCTTCGTGATCAAAGTGAATCGGCAAAACATCAGTGCAATGTTGTTGATGATCGGCTTCGTAATCTTTTCGAAGCGGATGCCCAACAAATTGATGATGAGTCAAAATCTTTCGCAAATTCGGATGACCTTCGAAGTGAATTCCGAACATGTCGTAAGCTTCACGCTCGAACCAATCAGCGCCGCGCCAGATGTTGATAGCAGTTTCAATTGGTTCATTTTCAGCAAGTGCAACTTTGATGCGTAGTCTTGAAGAATCGTGGCTAGAGAATAAATGGTAAACAACGTCAAATCTTTTTGCACGCTGAGGGAAATCGACACCGCAGATGTCCATTAAGAAATCAAATCTTCCTGATTCACGTAAAAAACGTAAAACCGGAATGATATCAGATTTACTAACTTCCATCACATCGTCGCCGACCATGTGAACTAATTTAAATTTCGAAATATCAAACTTAGTTGATAAATGCTTTTTTAAATCTTCAAGCTTTGTCATATGGATTCTTCCAGTTGTCTCTCCACGGGCGTGGTTGGTTAGTCGCAATCATTTTTTGTAATAGCATAACGCCATCTAAAACTGCTTCAGGTGTTGGAGGGCATCCCGGAACGTAAACGTCTACGGGAATTACTTTATCGCATCCTTGAAGAACGTGATAAGCGCGGTAGAAACCACCGCTAGATGCGCATGCACCCATTGATAAAACATATTTTGGTTCAAGCATTTGTTCGTAGATACGAACTAAGATCGGTGCCATTTTTTCAGTAATTGTTCCAGCGACAAGAAGTAAGTCGGCTTGTCTTGGAGAGAAGCGCACAACTTCTGCACCGAAACGTGCGAGATCATATTTTGGCCCCATCACGCTCATGAGTTCGATTCCGCAGCAGGCAGTTCCATATGGAAGTGGCCACAGCGCATTTTTTCTTCCCCATGCAACGATTGATTCTAGTTTAGTTGTAAACGCGAAACTTCGTGACATGTCGTCAGCAGCTTGAGTGCCAACTCCTTGTACATTTCCTGATGCTTTTCCTTGCGTAGCTGCGAGATCCTGACCAGACAGTTGTTGTGACACTGTTAGCCTCCATGTCTTTTAAATCAGCGAACCAAACCAAACCAAGTAACAGGGTCGACTGATTTACGTTTATTTTATTTCAAAATACATTCTCAATAGGCTTTCAATTAAGTAACTCGAATTTAGCCCAAAGCCAACACCATTAACTAGCTTAGACTATTCAACTTTTCGTTCTCAACGCGCGCGCTCACAAAATATGAAAAGATTGGACTTGGTTCCTTTTTGAAACCTATGCTTTTCGTACATGACCTATGGAGGGGCAAACTATGAACGCTATTAATCGGAAACAGGTTTTATTCGGCTATCTACTTCTTGTCGGAGTCGCAGCAACCTTACTTTTTACAGAACTTGCTCAAGCTAGAAACGGTTCTCAAAAGGACAATACAAATAGACCTACAGATAAACATACAGATATGCTTGTTAAAGTAGCAACGAGATCCACCCAAGGTTTCATGAGAACCATGGCTCTTGGCAACCAAGCTGAAGATATTGGCGGTGGTTGGATCAGAATTCCGAAAGCAAATCATAAGTTGATGCAGGTTTTGGCTCAAAATCCTGATGTTGAATTTGTTCAGCCTAACTACAAATTAAAGTTGCTAGAAAACTACAGTCTGAAAGATCCCGTTCGAAGAAAAGCTCTAGAAAAATATGTTCGGAGCAGTCCTGAATTCGCAAATTTAGGACTTCGTCCTGATAATCCTGCGATCCCGGCAGCACCTTCTAATCAAAGTGGCGCGGATCCTCAGTTTAGCAATCAATGGGGCATGCTTGATATTGGAGTTCAGGACGCTTGGAAAGTAACAAAGGGCGATCCGAATCTTATCGTAGCCGTTATCGACACTGGTGTTGATTACACACATGAAGATTTGCTTCCTAATTTATGGAGAAACCCGAAAGAGATTCCAGATAATGGAAAAGATGACGATCAAAATGGATACGTTGACGATATCGTTGGCTGGGACTTTGTCACAAAAGACAACAAGCCTTATGATTTAGCGACTGATAATCCGATGGACTTATTAAAAGGTGATGCAAATCCTGGTCACGGAACTCATTGTGCCGGAAATGTGGCAGCTCGAGGTGAAAACAATATCGGAATCGCAGGCGTTGCACCCAATGTTAAGATTATGAGTCTTCGTTTCATTAGCGAAAAAGGTTCTGGAACGACTGCTGATGCAATTGGAGCTATTCGTTACGCTGTTGATAATGGAGCAAAAATTCTTTCGAATTCCTGGGGCGGCGAAGGCCAGGACGACGCTTCTGAAGAAAATCTCGCGTTGAAAGAGGCGATTCAGTATTCACTTAATAAAGGCGCTTTATTTATCGTTGCAGCTGGCAATGGCCGCGGCGGCAAAGGCTATAATAATGATACTGATTCAAAACCTGTTTACCCCGCTTCCTACACTTTTGAAAATATTGTGACTGTTGCAGCCCTTGATAGCGGCGATCGCTTAGCTGGATTTTCAAATTTTGGAATTACTAAAGTTCACATCGGCGCACCCGGAGTAAAAGTTTATTCGACTACTCCTGCGAATGGTTATTCTGACACTGTGATAGATAAATTTGGCATCAAGGCAACGTGGGATGGCACTTCTATGGCTGCTCCGCACGTAGCCGGCGCTGCTGCGCTTTATTGGTCAGCTCATCCACAGGCAAGCTTTAAAGATGTTAAAAACGCTTTGCTGCGTTCAGCTAAAAAGATCCCATCGTTAGCGGGAAAAGTTTCGACTGAAGGCAAGTTAGATGTAAAAGAATTGATGAAATAGTCTTTGTTATGAGGCATGATCTTTCACTTCATGCCTCAACTTCTTAAATCCCCTTTTCTTCATTACGTTCGCCATAATAAAAGACCTTTTATTTTAGGCATGTCCTTTCTTATCGTCACAAA
>JANPPO010000240.1:0-1675 GCA_031428555.1 Bdellovibrionales bacterium
CCTTCCAGTAATCTTGCTACAAATTTCAGCTTCGCATCCATAACGCTACACTCCTTCCATGGCATAAGAGCCCCCCATTTCTGGGTAAAAGTGTAACCTATGTGTCCGGTATAAGGTGTTACCTATGTCTCAGGAAGGACATCCTTATAAAACTAAGTACTTACGAAGACAGATTGAAAAATAATTTTGTGTTTTTCTTTTCGATGGTCCCCCGTTTTACGAACTAGAAACTCCCGGCTGGTCCGCGTCTGGCACCGATACGTAAAGAACTACTAACTCTGGGAAGAAAAACTATAGCTATTTCGCAACTGAATTTTTGAAGACCTGAAAATAGAGGGCTACAAAAAATAAAATACCAGAGCTTATTGCTGGCAATATGAAGCCGAAGTATTCGAAATCTAGGAATGCGAACGCTCCGATAACTGAGCCTATGCCAAAAGAAAGTATTATTCCTAATCGCATAAAATTTGCCCGCATCTCATCACCAATTTCGGTCTTTAACTTTCGTTTATTGAGTACCCGGATGATTCCAATTCCAAGATCTGTTGTTAATCCTGTTAAATGAGTGGTTCGAATCACGGAGCGCGAAACGCTCGTAATAGTTCCATTTTGAATGCCACAGGCAAGGCATAATAAACCTAATAAAAGATATTTGTGAATGATGTTGGAGGTCTCTGCGAAGCCTCCAAAAAATCCTAAAACACCGCCCAGTAGAACTGCCAAGATAAGAAAAAAAATAACGCCGAACGAGATATAATATTTTGGTTTTTTGTGAAGCTTGAGTCTGATGTCAACAAGTTGACCGGAAATCATTGCTCCTAAAAGAAAGAATGCTGGAACTAGTAACATACCTAACGCTTGGTCATAACGAGCTTTTGCCACTTCCAAACCAAAAAAAGTAGAAAACCCGGTAATGTGCGATACAAATCGTTGGCAAGCGATGAATCCGCCAATATTCAGTAGACCGGCCTGGAAAGCCATAGCCATCCAAACAGCGATATTTGATTTACTATAATGAGAAATTGATTCGTTTCCGAAGAGCATTTTGGTTTATTCCTGTTTTTAGTTTCAATGAAGATTGGTATAAATGTAAATCTGAATAATTATTAATTATGAGACAATTTGTCAGCCATCACTAAACTCTTTTCGAGACAAGATGTCTCAACTAGGTTTTTTAAATCACTCAGTATAAATAGAACGCAGCACTCTGTTTGCATTGGCAATGGGGCATGCAGACTTCATTTAGTTACTTAGACGAGATTTCGTTTCGCAGCCTGTACTGCCCCAAGCTCTCTCCGAGGCGAATGAAGTTTTACGTCGAGGGTATTCGCTGTTCTAAGTGTGTCGCGAAAATAGAAAATCTCACGATTCAGAATTCGCGACTTTCGTCTTTGGAAGTTGATTTGGCTCATCAGACTGCGGTCGTTGAACTTAAAACAGAAAAGGACTCATTTGCGGAGGTAGCAGAGGCCATTCAGGCATTGGGCTTCAAAGCAGTGCCTTTACAATTCCAAGATGATTCATCAGAAGAGTGGAAGAAAGAATCCAGAAAAGATCTGATTAGAATCGCTATAGCAGGCTTTTGTGCTGGCAATATCATGATGCTTTCGTTTGGAGTCTATTTTGGCTTAGAAGGTGAGCTCAAAACAACTTTCGAGTGGATTCAATTACTTCT
>JANPPO010000241.1:0-7898 GCA_031428555.1 Bdellovibrionales bacterium
CGCTTTGCACTGTAAACAGTCGGTTATATTCCTTTTGTTTCAGGTCTTGTCTTTTTCATGGTGGATCAAGATGAGAGGAAAAAATTTCTACTTAACGGGGAAAATTGCCCTGCTGGAGTCGCTATGAAAATCCTCTCGACAAGAACACTTCATGGACCGAATGTTTATCATACAAAACCAGTTATTATTATGACCGTCGATCTTGAAGAATGGACCGATATCGATAGTTGTGACATTCCGAACTTCACAGAAAATTTACTTCAAATTTTTCCAGGATTACAACGCCATCATTGTTCTTTGGGTCATGAAGGTGGCTTTATCGAGCGGCTTCGAACTGGAACTTATATGGGTCATATTATCGAACATCTTGCTTTAGAGTTAAGTGTTTTAACGGATATCCAAGTGACCTACGGAAAAACTCGTTACGCGGGTCAACCGGGTAAATACGAAATCGTGGTTCGATTTGAAAATGAAGATGGAATGAAAGAGTGCCTAAGACAAGCCTTTGATGCCGCAAAAGCGGCTGCAACTTCAGTGGAATTTAATTTAAAAGCTGGCTTAGAGCTTATTCGGTTTTTCACAAATCGCACGAAGCTTGGACCAAGTGCGCAGGCATTGCTTGATGCTGCTAAAAAAAGAAATATTCCTTATCAGCGACTGGGTGATAATAGTTTAATCCGATTAGGGTACGGAAGTAAGCTTAAGCGAGTTCAAGCCGCCGTGACAGATATGACAAGTCTGGTAGCCTCTGATATTGCACAAGATAAAAGTTGGACTAAAACGATTTTGAAGGAAAATTTTCTTCCAGTGCCGCAAGGTTTTGTTTTGAGCTCTGAACTTGCTCTTACAGACACGCTTACTATCTTGCCGCCTCCATATGCGATTAAGCCCTTGAATGGAAATCATGGAAACGGCGTCACTCTCAATCTTCGCTCTCAAAAAGAAGCTGTTGAAGCTTTTAACATTGCTCGAAAATTTTCCCCATCAGTTTTAATCGAAGAAATGTGCTCCGGAAAAGATTACCGCGTTCTTGTCGTAAACGGAAAAATGATTGCAGCAGCAGAGCGTGTCCCGCCAATCGTGACTGGAGATGGCAAGAAAACCGTTCAAGAGCTTATCAATAAAATTAACCTTGATCCTTTGCGCGGCGATGGACATGAAAAATTTCTATCTAAAATTGAAGTAGACGATATCTTAGTCGGTTTTTTAGCTAAACAAAGTCTTTCTCTTACTTCGGTGGTTGAAAGTGGAAAAACCGTTATTGTTAGGCCTAATGCTAATTTATCAAGTGGTGGTAAAGCGATTGATGTAACAAAGAAGGCTCATCCGACAGTTGTAACTCTTTGCGAGCGTGCTGCCCGTGTTGTCGGTCTTGATATCTGCGGAATTGATTTAATCCATTCGGATATTACCCAACCTATTAATGAACATTCAAAAATTATCGAAGTTAACGCAGGCCCAGGCTTAAGGATGCACTTGGCGCCTAGCGAAGGTGAAGCTCAACAAGTCGCAGAGCCCATAATTGATATGCTTTATCCAAATCAAGATCAGGGACGAATTCCTATAATCAGTGTGACTGGTACCAATGGGAAAACCACCGTCGTTCGCATGCTTCATAAAATATTTACGGATCAAAACGAAAAAACAGTTGGACTAACGACGACCGATGGAATTTGGATTGGAAATGAGAAAATATTTTCAGGCGATACCACGGGTCCGTTATCTTCTCAGCTGATTTTATCTGATCCTAAAGTTGACATGGCAGTATTAGAGGTCGCTAGGGGTGGACTACTTCGAGGTGGCTTAGCTTATGACTGGTCTGATATTTCAATTATTACAAATGTTCGCCCCGATCACATCGGGCAAGATGGAATTGAAAGTGTTGATGACCTTGTTTGGATAAAATCAGTCGTCGCAGAACGAGTAAAAGAAAATGGTGTATTAGTTTTAAATGCTGATGACGAAGCTTCTTTAAGCTTAAAAAATAATCCGAAAATTAATAAAGTTAAGAAGCAAATTTCATTATTCTCTCTCAATTCCCAAAATTCGGCTTTGCGGTCTCACCGAATTACTGGTGGTAGTGCTTGCTGGTTAGAAAACGACTGGGTCTTTTATCAACACGCCGGTCTGTTTGAAAAACTTTTTAAGATTTCAGATATCCCAGCAACTTTTAAAGGTTACGCTGATTTCCAAATCTCGAACATTCTTGCAGTAGTCAGTGCCGCAATCGCAGGCGGAGCAAAGCCCGAGCAGATTACAAAAAGTTTGAAAGCCTTCAGACCACTTGAAGAAAACATGGGGCGCTTGAATCTTTATAAATTGCACGCTGGATATGTCTTAATAGATTACGGTCATAATCCCGATGCCATTACTGCAATTGGCAAAATGTTAGGCCGCTTTTCAGGTTACAAAAAAACGGCCGTTTTTGGAATGCCTGGCGACCGCGCAACCCAACTGATTGAAAGTGGTGGCGAAGCAATTGCGCACTGTTTTGATCGTTTTATATTAAAAGACGATGAAGATCTTAGAGGACGTCAAAAACTAGAAGTGCCGCAGATTCTTCAGAAATCTATTTTGAATAAAAATCCAAAGGCACAAGTTCAGATTATACTTGATCAGACTGAAGCAATCCATAAAGCACTCGAAAAAATTCAACCAAATGAAATTGTTGGGATCTTCTATGACAAGTTCAATGAGGTGATGTCAGCGCTTAGGCAATACGATCCGCAGCCGATCGATTTTATTCCTGATTATGTACCCGCGCAGAGTTCAAATAAGAATGATTCTCAAACGAAAGAGATGGAGCATGCTCGTACTCTTTAAAAATGGCGAAGTTTTTACGGAAGGTCAGTTTCATAAAACTGATCTTTTGGTTTGCTGTGGAAAAATCGAAAAAGTCGGACCAGTTGATGAGTCGTTACTTAAAAATTCAGGCTTAGAGGTTGATGTTATTGATTGTCAAAATAAGCTTATCATTCCTGGCCTGATCGATTCACAAATTCACTTGGCTGGTGGTAGTGGGGAAAATGGGTTTTTGTCTCAACCTCCAAGAATTCTAATTGAAGAATGTATTGTCGGCGGAATTACGACAACAATTGGGACAATTGGAACCGATGTCACAACTAAAACTATGAGTAATTTAATCGCAAGTGTAAAAGCTTTTAAAGAAGCAGGTTTAACTTCTTATGCCTACACAGGTGGCTACGGAATTCCCCCTTCAACAATTACTGGAAGTGTTCGCGATGATATGATTTTCATTGATGAAATTATTGGCCTTGGCGAAGTTGCAATCGCTGACAGAAGAGTGCCCGAGCCTTCCCCAGATGAACTTGCAAGAGTGTTAATTGATGCCTATGTTGGTGGAACATTAACTAACAAGGCCGGTGTATCAAGAATTCACGTGGGTCCTGGCAAAAGACGGCTTCAGGTTGTGTACGAAGCTGCCGAACGAAATGAAATTCAATTTGATCACTTATATTTTACGCATATGGATCGAAGCCGTGATCTTTTAAAAGATGGCGTCGCAATTACCAGAAAGGGAAGTTACATCGACCTCGACATTCACGAGAGGGATCTAGGTTCGTGGTATAAATATTATCTCGAGCTTGATGGGCCTTTAGACCGATTGTCGTTTTCGACCGATGCGGGCGCTTGTGGTCCCAATGAACTTTGGGGCGAAATTCAAAATTGCGCACTTAAACATGATTATAAATTAGAACAATTAATTCCCCATGTGACTTCCGTTCCCGCACAGGTTTTAAAACTAAACCAAAAGGGTCATTTAAAGGCGCGAAATGATGCCGACCTGATTGTGACAGATAGAAAAGATCTTAACATTCATCATGTGATGGCTAACGGTCAGTTTTTCTACCGCGATGATAAGTTTCATTATGCGGATCAACTCTATACAGCAAGACGTAAGGCGGACTGGTATGGCCTCAGGAAGTAAATTAGCTAAAGTAAAAAAGAAAATACCGAAGAAAAAAAATGGTAAGGCAAACAAGCAAGGCACTTTGATTATCGTTGGTGGCCGTGAAGATAAAGCTGGCCACATGGTCATCTTAAATGAAATTGCAAAACGTACAGGCAATGGGAAAATGGTTATTGCAACACTTGCGAGTCAAGTTTCGGCAGAAGTGTGGGACGAGTACCGAAAGATATTTAAAAAAATGGGTGTTAAGAATATTGTGCACTTTTATATCGATCAGCCGGAACAAGCTCGCGATCCAAAATACTTAGATGTATTTAATAACGCAAAAACGGTTTATTTCACGGGTGGCGATCAACTGAAAATTACGACTAAGATTGGCGGAACTCCGATTTTAGAAAAAATTTTGGAAATCTATAATGACGACGGCGTCATCGCAGGCACTTCGGCAGGTGCCGCTGCAATGGGAACGACAATGCTTGTTGGAAGCGATCAATCGGATAATCATAAGGTGGGAAACTGGATGATGGCGCCCGGCTTAGGCTTAGTTGAAGATATTTTAATAGATCAACATTTTGCCCAGCGTGGAAGAATTGGTCGCTTACTGGGCGCTGTCGCTTTAAATCCAGGCGTTTTAGGAATCGGTATCGACGAAGACACGGCAATTATTGTAAAAGAAGAAAGCTTTGATGTGATTGGCTCTAATGCTGTGTATGTCGTCGATGGTCACTACGTAACTCACACAAATATATCTGAAGCTTCTGCCGAAAAAACGATGTCGATGCATGATGTAAGACTTCATATTTTAGCCGAAGGCGAGGGTTTTCAATTCACTACCCGAAAAGCTATCACCGGGGTTAACCCGAAAGCTAAAGTTTAAAAATCTTTTTGATTTCTTCGTCAGGCTTCAAATTACCAGATCTAAAGGCTAAAGCTTTTCGCCTTGTTTCATTAGTTAAATAAGTTAAATTTAGCAGTGACCCAAAAGATTCATTTAACTCTGAACCTGTTATTTGAAATCCTCTTTTTAACTTTGGAATGATAACTGCATTATTTAAAATACTGTGTCTGCTCCAGATTTTTTGAAAACCTTTTTGAATCAACTTTTCCATCGTCAGATCCAGAACTCGCTTGTATAGACCGCGGCCTCTAAATTCGGGCATTATTGCAGAATTCACCATGTAGTAGCTTTCTCTGCTATCTTGGAAACCCCAAGTCCAGCCAGCCACTTCATTTTTATAAAAAAGCACTGCCTGCGACTGGTAAGGAGCTGATCTCTTTTCGTTCAATTTTTTTAATTTAGCTTTTTCTGAATCTGATAGAACACTTGCCGTGCGAAGAATAAGCTCATTATCATCAAAAACTTTTTTATGAAGGTCCGCTGTCAGTTTTTGATATTCTTCTGCACTACATTCTTTAAGTGAAAATCCGTAGGGAAAGTTTTCGGTAATTTGGTCTTCAACTGGATCGTTTAAGAATTTAACAAATCTTAATGTGTCCCGCCATTCGCCGCGGTATAAAACCTCATCAACAAATTGTCCTTCTAATATAAAGCCATTTCGAAGGGCTGAGTTTTTTGATCTCGTGTTTCTTGCATCGCAAGTTAAGCATAGTCTGCGAAAGCCAAGTTCTCTGGCCCACTTTTCGCTTTCTTGAATCGCTTCAGTGATAAGACCTTTTCCTTCAAAGTCTTTATCAATCCAGTAACCCAAGTGACTTGTTTTGTTATTCCAATTAATTGTGTGAAACCCGAAGCTTCCGATAAGTTTATTCGTCGCTTTATCAAACATCGAATAATCAAACGTATCACCCTTATCCCAAAAACCTAAAATCATTTCGATGTACTGCAGGGTATGCTCGACCGCACGAGTTCCCTCTACCCAGGGCATCCAAGGGTTGAGGTTTTGGCGGTTGCGATTAATAAGTCGATAAAGTTCTTTTGCCTGATTAACTGCGCGGGCTCTGAAAATAAGACGCTCTGATGAATACTCTTTTAGTGGAAATTTAATGTCGATCGCTTTTACCATAAGTCCCGCATTGTTAAAGCTATACAAAAATTATGTATCGCCCACAATTTAACTTAATTTCTCTTTTTACCGCAAGGATCTTCAGACGATAGCGCATTTGCTTGCGAGTAACACATACCTGTGTCGTTTTGATTTCTCTCGCAAAGGCCATAATAGAAGGTCTTTTGCTTGAGCCGTGGATCAAGCTTCTTGCACCTTGTTTGCCCTTCGTATTGCCAGATTGTCGTCACAACAAAGGCCGATACAACTGTACTGCCATCGTAACCTTCAAAATATTTCGGATACCTTAATTGAAGCTCTAGAAACTCTTTCGAATCTGTGGCGATCTCATTGTGTTCAGACACCTTTTTCCAAGGTGGCATTGTTTGAAGCATCCAATTAGCTGAAGCAAAATTAAATGAGAAAACACAAATAAAAGAAATAATAAGTTGAGCCATAAAATCCCCGCCAATTCATGGTAACGACACGGAATAGATTTCAACGAGGATTCCCGCTTCAGGCATCACTTATTCTGTGAACCTGTTAACATTCATAACTTTTGTTTAAGAATCTAAAGTTTTGCAAGGCAGGGAATAGTAAAAAGTTGTGCCCTTTTTCAATTCGGAAGTGACCCAGATTTTACCTTTGTGAGCTTCGATCAGCATCTTAGATATAAAAAGCCCTAAACCTAATCCGCGACGGTCTTTGTTGTTTAGCTGAGTATATCGATCAAAGATTTTTTCCATCTTCGAGGTTTCTATACCAGGTCCCGTGTCTGTAATAGAAATTTGAAACTCATCGTCAGCTTGCTCTACTTTAACGGTTACAGAGCCGCCTTCAGGTGTAAACTTAATCGCATTTCCAATAAGATTAGACATCACTTGGTTAACTCGGTCGAAGTCACAATGAATTGCTGACGTTTGAAGATGTGAAGGCAAAGCGCGAAGCAAAATACTTTTAGCTGCCGCCGCGTGCGACATGTTTTCGATCGAATTCTTGATAATTTTATTAAGGTTATGATTCGCAAGCTGTAGCTGAAGTTTACCTTCTATTACACGTTCCATATCTAAAATATCGCTTATCATTCTAAGTGAAGCTTCCGCATTTCTTTTCATCAATTCAATTATATTGCGCGTGTCCTTGGTTAAATTTACAAGGGACTCGTCTTCTAAAAGAATTTCAGCCCCTGATAGAATAGCACCAATGGGATTTCTTAAATCATGGCTGACGATCGCAAGAAATTCGTCGCGAGTTGTGAGCTCGGCCCTTGTTTGACTATGTAATGATTGTTCGTCATTTAGCTCAACTGAGGCGCGTTCTACTTCGTAGTCAGTCTGATTGCGCTCTTGTAGTAAATTATCATCCGTTTTCTTACGCTCTCGACCGAGCATTTTAGATGCAACTTCATTATTTAAACCGCGCTCTCTTAAAAGGACGGCATCCATTAGGTTTCTTTCAGTCTCAACAGACTCGTCATCGTTCTTTCTTTGTAAACTTAAGCGATCCGCTATTGCCTGTTGTTCGACTGTCTTAACTCTACTCTGGTTCAGCGCGCCCTTTTGACGACTTATTTTTTCATCAACATTCGTTCTATTTTGCGCTCTAATTTCATCTGCTTCTAACCGATCATTTTTTACGATTTCGTCCGTTTCGCGCTCGGTTTTTTTGCGAAGATCCGTTAGCGATTCATCTGTTCTTCCGCGCTCACTGTGCAGACTTGTATCAGTTTCAATTCTTTCTTGAGTTAATGTCACATGCTGAGATGGGTTTGATTTATTCATATAAGCTCGTTTCTTAGAAATCAGCTGACAGTAGTTCTATTACCTAAAAGTGAAACTCTTCGGATGATGTGCATCGACAGTACCATGACAGTTTAAGAAAATGTCTTTATTCGCATAAGTGTAGAAATATAAATTTATTTGGCTTTGATCTCGACTGCAGAGGCTTAAGGCTTCTGAAAAACA
>JANPPO010000242.1:0-2595 GCA_031428555.1 Bdellovibrionales bacterium
CGGTCGTACTGATCTAAATCCTGAAGTTCCATTCTTAACGGTGTTACAACCTTATCGATCATTCTGTCCGCATCGGGTCTGGCATAAACAGCTTGCAACCCTTCTTTCAGAGGAACTGTTTTCGCGTCTGCCTTTTTAGATTCTTTGATCTTGTCTTGAACGAGTTTATTTACCTCATCGAGATCCATCAGCGTGAGCTCATGATATTGATAAAGGAGACCTGCATGGCACAACGTTACAAAGAAGAGGGACACAAGAGTTGAGATAAGGATTTTCATTTTCTTAGGTTAAACGGTTAAGAACCCAATGACCAAGTCGGGATAGTGAAGAGCTAGACCTACGTCGCAACACATTTTAGCTTCGCAATGCCTATGTGGTTGTGTAAGATTGTTGAGGTTTCATAAATTCAAAAAGAATTATAAGTAAGCATTTTTAAGGAGGCTTCTTTGAACAACACCAAATGGATTTTTACGTCTTTATTAGCTCTTGCAGTTTCTGCATGTGCGCCGTCAGCTAGTCAGTTAAAACAAGCAATTGAAAAGGACCCTTCTATCGTATTCGTTGCGATTGAAAAAGATCCTGAAAAATTTATTGAAGTTGTAAATGCAGCTGCCCAGAACGCTCAAAGAAAAGCTCAAGCAAAAGCACAAGAAGACGAGACTAAATCTCGAGACACTGAATTTGCAAATCCACTTAAGCCGGATATTAGCGAAGGCCGAGTTGTTTTCGGAAAAGCGGATGCTCCAATTACAATCGTAGAATATTCTGATTTCCAGTGCCCGTTCTGCTCTAAGGGCTATAACACTGTTAAGCAGGTTCAAGCGGAGTATAAAGATCAAGTTAGAATTATCTTTAAGCACTTACCTTTGGACTTCCACCCTCTTGCAATGCCAGCTGCTCAATATTTTGAAGCTCTAGCAAAACAGGGTGGCGACAAAGCTGAAAAATTCCACGATGCAATTTTTCAAAACCAAGCAGAATTAAATGCGAAGAAAGAAGCATTCTTAAAAGATGCGGCTAAGAAGACTGGCGCAGACATGAAGAAATTGGAACAAGATCTAAAAGATCCTTCAATCATGGCTCGTATCACTAAGGATATTGAAGAAGCTAAGAAATTCAATATCACTGGAACTCCAGGCTTTATCATCAACGGTGTATCACTACGTGGTGCTTACCCTGCTGAAGAATTCAAAGTTATTATCGATAAACATCTTAAAAAGTAATTTTTAACGAAGCTTCGATTTCTAAAAAACCCAAGTTACCACCCGATAGGTCAGGCAACTTGGGTTTTTTTATGCCTTAAGCATTGGGCTTAAAAATGTCTACTAGCGTACAGTTTTTGTAAGGACTAACTTTTTTGGAGGGGGTTAATTTTTATTAAATAGCGCTCTCTTTTCCCTTAGAAACAAAATCTCAAATTGAGACACAACTTTTCTTGAAAATTGATCGGCCTTTTTTTTGCACTCCATAGTTTGGGACTAAACAAACCAAGATAGGAGTTTTTATGAAACGTGTGTTAACAGGTCTAATAGCATTGGTGTTCTTTACGAGTTCGGCTTTCGCCCAGAATTCAACAATCGAAGGTCTTCAAGCGCAACTTGCAGATCAGCGACAAGAGTTAGCTGTAGCAAAAGAGCAACTTAAAAAAGCAAAACTTGCAAGAGCAGGTTGGGTTACTCTAACTGTTGCAACTGGCGCTATTGCTTTGCTTACTGCATTACCTGGTGTTGTATCAACTGTTGGTGGAATTAAAAATGTAGCGCAAGGTCAACAATGGCTTGGCGATCCAGACAGTGGTGGAGCAATCATGATTCCAGTTATTATTGTTGCGACTGCAATATCAGCTGGAACTGGTTACGCAACTTACAAAGGCTATCAAAAAATAGAACTACGAACGACTGACATCGAAGCTTTGTTAGAAAAGATCAGCAAAAAAGAAGCTGATATCGCGCAAGCAGCAGAACTTTTAAAGATCCAGCAATGAGATTTTGCTTTTTA
Organism: Bdellovibrionales bacterium; assembly: GCA_031428555.1. GTDB lineage: Bacteria > Bdellovibrionota > Bdellovibrionia > Bdellovibrionales > Bdellovibrionaceae. The sequence goes on from JANPPO010000242.1 coordinate 1,999, forward strand.
ATCTTTATTTTTCTGGTTTCTAGTTTTTCATGGGCACAGCAGGATCCTTATCGGACGCTGTCGCCCCAGGATTATGAAACCTATATAAAGACTTTTCACAAGTGCCGCACTGGTACGGTTGGGGCTGCTTTTTTAGCAGGCCTCGATCCGGGAATTATCCAGAGTGCGTCAGTGAATTTATCTCAACTTATGATGTTAAGTCTTAAGGCTTCCAAAGAACGAATGGATTCAAAGCTGATGTCTCCTGAACTCTATCGCTTACGTCATTCAGCCGGTTACTGGTTAGCGTTTACTCATTGTTATGGGGACTCTTCTTATGGGCGCCAAGTATTGATAAAAGGTATTGTCGATCTAGGTCATTTGACTGCAGAATCCTCGGGATCACTAGCAAGTATTTGGCTAGCAGCACAAGTAGCAGCTGCCAATATGCAATTGATGGAAGCTTATCCTGTTATGACCCGACTTTTCATTTCAGTCGGAATGAGTATGAAGCTTTCAAGTACATTTAACCTTCTCAAACGAGAACATTTCGGCAAACCCACGCCGGAACAAGCTCAGTTAATTCAAAAAATTGAAGCTAATATTTTTGATAAAACC
>JANPPO010000243.1:0-4068 GCA_031428555.1 Bdellovibrionales bacterium
GCTTAGGCCCTCAAGCCCCAGCCGATTCTTGGCGCAACTCGATCCAACTCTGTATGTGGAATTCGAACACGGGATCCGCCCTTGGAAAGAAGAGCAGCGGACCAGCATGGTTCAAGATTTTTTAAGTAAGATGAATAAGTAAATTACTGAAGCGGCAACAGGCCAGGAAATTCCTGAGTCTGCATCAGAGCAGAATCAAATTCTGAACGAACTGCCTCTGCAGGCAATCTCTCCAAAACTAAATTCACTTTCGCATCTTTTAAGAAATGATAGAACATCATCATGGGAGTTTGGCCGCGAATCATCATTCTCCACGGGCCAGCATTCTTTGCCATCGTGTCTGAAAATGGGGAATCTTTAACGCCATTACTTTGGGTCAGTAAATACCAAGTTTCCTGGCGTGTTTGATGTAGGACTTTGTCGCCGCAGATAAAAACTCCTGCAGTCGAAATTTTATTTTTTGCCAAATGAGATAGAACTTTTGATGACGGAACGGCAAAAAGACATGGACGTGAAATAACGTTGAAACGGAAAGTATTTCCTTCCGAGATAATCTTGATTGAAGTTGATGAACTTACGCTTGTCGATTTGTCTTGAGAGTAACGGCCTTCCCAAGCCCAGTTATAATCAAATCCACCTGAGCCCCTAAGGCCCAATGAGCCTCTGAGTGGATTCATTGAATCTGGAACCAACGGGAATTCAACCCCCAAGGAAGCAGAAAGTCCTGCTCCTAAGTTCGCTCTCCAGCCATGCGAATAAGAGCCTCTCTCAGATTCAGAGTAGGAAACTTTCATATCGATTTCTTCAACAGAAGTCGCGCCAACCTGCTCCGGGCGTGAAGTGACATCTTCTACTAATTGCCTAACTTCAGTTTTCATATAGAAGCCAGGATTAGACTGACAGCTTAATGCTGTCGAAAAATCGGTCTTCGATGGAAATAGCTTTAAACATAGACTCTGAGTTAAGTAACTTTTCTGGCTAGCAGTTAACTTACCATACAGTGCCTGGTCGATAATTTCCTGAAAATTAAAATTCGCCGTCCAAGCAGCAAACAAATACTTCGGAGGACTTTCCAAAGTCATTTTTTTCAAACCAGATGCATCCGAGCTTAATATGTCCATTGGCTTTTTAGTAAATGGAACTTTTTGGAGATCAAAATATTTTTTAGCCGAAACCGAACCTTGAGAAAGTGCAAGTGCAGCAAGCGGTGCCGGCTTTAAGATGCCAACATAGTTCATTTCATTGAGGCCTTCGAGCTCGTCTGAGGGAACGAGAGTTAAAACCGCTTTCGTTCTAGAAGTCATTTCTGAAACGTCTTTGAACTTCATCGAAATATCAGCCATAAATTGGCCGGTTGTCTTACTATATTCCAGATCGAATTCCTGAGAAGTAATCAACGACGATTCATTTAGATTTGAGTCCTTATCGTCTCTGAAAATGGCCAAGTAACCTTTCAACCGACCACCAACTAAAGCTTGAGTAACAGCTACGTTATCGAGGGTCCGCCTAATAACAGTTGGTTTAATTCTTAAAGTATACTGATGAGCAACTGTTAATTTCAAAAATTTAGAAACTTCATAATTTTCAAGATCAAGACCCTTATATTCAAAATTTAAACTATCAACCGCAATTTCAAGCGGGGAGACAGCTTGATTCTTTACTCTGATTTTTCCGACAGAAAGACTTTCCATTTCGGGTTCATAGGATTCTAGGTAAGTGTTTCGAGTGTCCATGGTTGCAGCCGAGCCATTTGCCCAAGGGTTAAAGGCCACAGTTGCTGGAACTTGCCCTCTATATACCGATTGAGCCGTAATCTTTCGAGTTAACTTAACGAGTGTTTCTGGCTGAATGTGATTGTACTCGAAACTCTCGTGCCAATTGATGCAGCCTTTATTATCCGTATAAGCTTGAAAAACAAAAGCTCCGCCGTCATCGATTGTGAATAGAATATCAGGCATAATTTTAGAAGTGCCGAGGCGTTCAACTAAACACGCTTTGAAATTATAGACTTTCTTTCTAGGTATCCCATAAGAATTGAAAGACTGAATTGTCGAAAAAGTTGTCCCTATAGTTTCAACCCTGAAATTTGTTTTATAATCTGATTGATAGTCAGATCCAGCACCCGGAATCGTCTTCATCTTTTTCCGAGATTCCGTCGAGCAACCAACAACAAGTAAAGCTAAAGTGAGTGAAATCAAGACTCTAGAAAAGATCATAAGTTAACTCCGTCTTAATTGTGTAAACTTCGCGGTCTGCTTGAGTGCCAGAAGCAGTTGCGGCTTTGTTCAAAACATTTGCGTTTGCGTGTCCGATCATAAAACCTAAATTTTGTTTTGGAATGCGAACTCGCACGGTGGTTGAGTGTCCGACGCGATTTGAAAAGCCCATCATCTCGACACCGTAAGAAGAGGGGATAGCATCTGATTCGATTCGGAATCCACCGATTGCTGCGGCAACCTCGTAGCGATTAAATTTCTTTTGGTATTCCGCTTTCCAGATTTCGCCCTGATTCATTTTTTCTGGAGCCTTGTCGTTTCGGATCTGGGCGACTTTGAAAATTAATTTATCATCTAAAAATAAAGTGAACTGAACATCGGCCGCGACTTCAGCACCTTTGTAATCGTATGCGAAAATGTAAGGCCCATTTCCTAAAACAGTTGAGCCATTGAATTTGCTGTCTTCGGCGGTTCGCGATGAGGGGTCAGTAAAAACATACGACGTGTAAGCTGCGCGGAATTTCACACTTTCAACAGGGTTGATTTCAGCCAGCACCGTACCTTGAGTAAATAGCGGAAGTGTTCCGTCATCGACAGTTCTATTTGAAACTCCGCCTGAGCTGGGAGTGGCCTGCGCAGCGAACAAAGTTAAAATATGGTCGCCAAGCTTCATATCGCTTTGCATTTTTCCAGCGAGCCAGCTTTGTGAATTCATCATGGAATAAACGGGGTTTAAGCCAACCGACACGATCCCGGCACTCGCTTTAAAGTAGTCAGTCCCATCCAGAGTGAGAGCCGCTTCATCAATTAAAGTTCCACCAGGGGAAGCGCCGCCGTCAGTCACGGTGTAGTAATTTGAGGCTGCACCGCTGGTAAAACGTTGCTCAATTGCAAGGCGGCCAGACAAATACGACGTAAATCTTTTCTTAAGATCGATTCCAATTGCAGCGCGGCCCCAGCGACTGTTCACGATGGCATCATCGTAGCGTCTGCCAGTTAAGCTAAAACTTAATTCGGCATCGAGTTGTTCTGTGAGTGGTGCTTGTGTTTCATCCTCAGGCAAGTTGAGGTAAGATTCTTGAGCTAACGAGGGGTTAGACTCAGCAAAGGCTGGCTGTAAAGAAACCGTAAGAATGATTGCTGAAATTGCGACTATCGAGTTGAGTAGGTTCAAATTTCCCCCCGGAAGTTTAGCCAGAACCGTTTTAGCATAAATCCTCTAAAGCGGTGACTTCCTGACACGAAATAAAAGATTCTTGAAAAAAGGTGAAAGGCCGAGGTATAAATTTTGAAGAATTCTCTGAAGGAGGGTCCCATGCCAACGAAGCAAGCGAAGCGAAAACCAAAGGAACAGGCAGGCAAGCCTTATGCCACTGGAAAAGCGACTGAAAAAGTGAATGGGGCTGACGAAATGGATTCATCTGAGGGTGACGTTAATTTGAATGATGAAATTCAAGATTCAACTGAAAGCCAGAATGCTCGCGATAACGAAGAAATGACAGCCGATGCTCAAAATACTGATTCACAGTCTTCGGACGATTCTTCAAAAGACGAATCAGCTGAAGAAGTGAAATTAGAATTTCCTTATGCTGAACTTGTTCGCGCTTATGCTCCGAAAGCCATGGATGTTGCGGAAAAAGTGGCAACTGACTGGAAAAAAGACGGAAGCTTCATGAACTTGGGAATTGAAAATACTTATGCCAATATGGCAGTTAGTTTGGGCCTACAAAAAGCCAAAGAGCTCGAAAAGAAACTTGATGAAAAAGGTGTCCTTTCTGCAGTTCGAATGGGTGTTGAAGTTCTGAAAGAACAAGTGAAGCAACAGGTAAATAAAAAGAAATGACCAGATTCC
>JANPPO010000244.1:0-6934 GCA_031428555.1 Bdellovibrionales bacterium
TCTGGGTCAAATGAAAAATCCATGGTCAATTTGCATTGAAAACCCATGGATTTATTGCTTCAAGCCGTGGCGCGTTGTTTTAAGAGATTAAATGCCAACTACTGCACAGTTTGCGACTTGGAATTCTCCAAGTGGTCGCTCGCCTTGATTGTAGTTGTTGTAGTAAGCTCGTCCGTAAATACCTTGATTTTGTCGTGAACCTTCAAGGCGTAGGTAACCTTTTTGATCTCCAACAATCACATTGAATTGTCCGTTTGCGCCCTGACCTTCCAATCCATTTAGTTGGAACTGTAAGTAGCCGCCGTTTTCGTTCAGTGCAATGCTATCGAAGATTGTGATCATGACTTGCGAGTTCTGAGCTAGTCTTCCACCAGAAAAATTAAGAGTCATTTGGAAGTTGATTCCATAAGGACTATTTAATTGTCCGCTGATGTTACCGATCTCATCTAAGTTTCTTAAAGAAAAGTCTGCAACTTTTTGACGAAAAGAAACATCGTCAATCTGGTTGTCGTAAATTTTTCCGAACGTCGATTTATTACAAGTTGTCGTTCCGGTAGCAAGCGCGTTTCCTGCTTGTCTGTTGACTCGGGTTGAACCCTTATTGTCCTTTTTCCCGCAGGCACCTAACATCAAAGCGATAACTGTTATTAAGACTAATTGTGTTTTCATAATCCACCTCTCGTATAGAGGTATTACAAGGCTTGTGCCAGAGAGCTGTCTCGCTTTGAGTAGTTTTTTGCCAAGTTCTGAGACGCTTTTTCACTCACAATGAGACGATTTGAAATGAGTGCCGTAAACAGTCTGACAGTCGTCATCTTTGACAGGGAAAACTCTGGAATTTTTTTAAGCCCGAGAGCTTGTCTCTGAATGAGACATATGAGAGCCTTTTCATAGATGACAATCTTCTGGGGCCTTATATTCTTATTGATCTCGCTTTGCGGGATCTACTTGATGGTAACAACACCGCTCGCGAAGAAATACAATTCAACCCAGTACTTAGATATCGGTTTAGGGGGCTTATTACTTTCGATAAGCTTGATATACGTGGTTTTTACCCATGTATTACCCAGTTATGACGACGAGGCTGCAAAGCTTCCCTGTGGAAGTAAGTCGCCCCAAGCGATCTGCTATGGCCTTGATTCTGGAACCTGTTCTGAAGCGTGGCACAGCTTCGATAAGGTTTGCGAAGAAGAGGTAAGACCCATCCGCGAAAAAAGACCATCAGCCTTACTCTACCCGATGACTTACAAATGCCACGCCCAGAAATTCGACAAGATAACGTTCTACAATCGAAGAAAAACCGACACTGCTTTTTGTAGAGATTATTTTAAAAAGATCGAATAAAGAATAAAAGTGCCAGGTCCTGTTTCGTGTTACAGCAAGTCATGAATTCCCATAATTGGTTTATTATCCTTCCTGCATTTCTTCGAAGTAAAATACTGACGTTTTAAAGCGTAGCGAACGGCCTCTAATTTTTCTGGAGGCGGCGCTATATTCAACCATTCTAGCTTGGTTTCACTATTGCCCATGTTTGTAAAATCAGCGGCGAGAGGAAAAGCAATATTCCGTTTTCCCATTTCAGTTTGCAGGGTGCTGAACGGATAGTCTTCGACTTTCTCGCAGATACCAGCTCCAACCGGATTTCTGAAATTATATTTGTATGCATTTAGATAGTAATTTTGATGTTGAAGAATCGTTTTGTAGTGTCTGCCCGCGAACGTTTCGTTTATTCGGTTTCCGCTCGTAGTTAATCTTCGACTCGTTCGCCCCATAAATCGGTGCATACACTGACTAATGTTAGAATCAGGAGTTGAGGCTATTAAATGATAATGATTGCTCATCAAAACAAAACTATGCACTTGTAGGTTGTGCTTCTGAATGGTTTCAGCGAGCTCTTCACAAAAAATGTTCCAGACATTTTCCATCGGAATTTGAAACCATTCACGGTTAATACACCTAGCACTAATATTATAAGGAAATTCAGATTGGAGAATTGTATGAGCTCTTGGCATAACTTTCGATTAAGCAAAAACGAGAGCTATCTCTTTTGTGCCCTTATTCAGTTTCGCGCGCGTTGCGTCCGGAAACAGGACCTGGCACCCTTTGGGTGATTTGGTTGGTTGTTTGGACTAGGTCTTCGAAGAAGTCGCCTTGGCGGGGTTCAATTTGAGCGACGGATTCTCCGGCCATCCAGGATTTTAAGACTTTGTTCACGCGAAATAAAATTCCTGAAATTCTTTGAGAAAAGAAAAAGCTTAAAAGAGCAGTCGAGAGCAAATTAACCAACGTGATGATCGCGATTAATATCCACGCTAAATTCACTTTATCTTCGATAAGCTCATTGATCTGATTCCAGTTGAGTTCTGGAATCAAAATCATCGTTTTCGAGAAAGTCGAAGTGATAAATACCATTCCTAAAACCGATGTCACAGTCGCCAGAAATCCAATCATGAAAGTGAACACAAGAAAAGAAACTTGGAACTCTTTGTCAGTTATTCGAAACAGACGACGTCTACTTTTCATACTTTTATTAAACATATTCATATTTTTGGAAATCCAATCGTTTGATTTACTATTTCATTTGGTGAACAGTTCCCGTGAGCGAGTGGGCAGAATTTAAAATTCAGGCAATCTGCATTAATTGAACACTCAACTTTGCAGTCCCCACCAATGCAAACAGGAGCAATCGATAAAATATTGGTGGCCTCGCCTGCAGTTGGAGCTGGCGGCGAGAAAAGTCCTGCGAACGCAGATTCACCTCTTAGCAGGCTTATCAAAACAAACTCTTTAAACTTCGGCTGACTTGTTCGCGCAAGAAGGCTGGTTCCTGGAACAACACAAATTGGTAAACTCGCTTTGGCTGGATGGAACGTGCAGATTCTATTACTGAACAAACAAAGCTGAATTGTTCCAACAGTCACAATACCACCACCCGCCCCTTGGCATAACGGTGCGTTTGTGGGGTCGGCCGCGACAGCTTTTGCTAAATCATAAGATCTTCGAATTTTTTGCGCGAGGTTCGCAGAAATTTGATGAGCATAAATCATACCTTGAGATTTTCGCGCTTGATGAGCTGTGGTCGTCATTCGACTTGAAGCATTGTAGAAAAACGCAATCAAGATTCCTGCTAAGAGAACAGCCAGAATCAACACGACTCCGCCTTTTTCATTTCTCATAGAAATCCTCCTGGTGTTGCAGGTCTGAAAAAATGGATTTGATCATAGAAGCGTGCACCATAAGTTTGCCCCGTTATTGGCAAAGGTGGCAATGGTAAAACCGGCGGCAACGGCACGCTTGAAAGCGGCGCAAGTGGTAACTTAATTGTACTTGAAACACCAATAATATTATTTCTTAAAACAACACGAATAGTTCGCACTAAATCGCGACTGGGAACCGTGTTGCTACACTGAGCTTGAACTCCCATTTGGGCACGCGGACAAAAAATTAATTGGTTATCTTTTTGTAATCCAAAATGTTTTCTAAAAGTTAAGACTATATCAAAAGATGATACGGGCTCTCGGTCTTCAGCTTGATAATCATCGACGTTGCCGGTTCTCATGTTATTGATTTGAACTCGCACAAGGCCTTCAAATTTTAAGTCGCCTAAATCGGGAGATAAAATACCACCTAAGCCTTGATCAATGTAAAGCACTCCCCAAGTTGTTGGAGTCGGCTTTTGAAAATAAATTCCAGTGGGTCTAAAAGTACTTTTTAAGACTGCGGCAGAACCTGTTTCAGCTGACCTTTGATCTTCTCTCCAGAAAACAGCTAAGGCATGAGTGCCTGGTACAGTTCCCCAAGCGGCATCTGAATCGAAAGTTCGGATGGCCCCTGTCATATTTGGAATGCTGGTCCAATTGTTCAAACCTTGCGGTGGCAAGACAGCAGCAAATTTTAAGTCGATCGCCTGTTGAAAAAAAGAACGAATCATTTTTTCGGCGTCCCATCTTTCTTGCTCGTCCCTTGTTTGCAATTCTAAATTCTTTTGCATATCGCGAGCTTTCAACAATGCCGACGCGACGACTGTGACAAGAACTGCATTCAGCGCCACTGCGACAAGTAACTCTGCTAATGAAAAACCCTTTTGCGAATGAACTCGTGAGGTTAGACGGCGCCCAAAACAGCGAACTACTGCGTACATTGCGGCAATCCTGATCCAGAGTTAAATTCACGCTTGTAGTAAAGATAAAGATTTGCATCTGTGCTGTTCGGTGTTCCCGTCATCGGATCGGTTGGATAAATAATGGGGCTGCCGTCGATCTGGTTTTGAGTTGGATCACAAAGAACGGATGAAGTTCCAAATGAACTTGCTGGACATACTTGAAATTTCGAATAAGTTGCTTCCCCTGGAAGGTAAAGATTAGAACCGTCTGGAACCGGCAATATACACTGCGCTTTTCCCGCTGGTATCGTTGTCGCTCCTGGAGGTAAACCCGAGATATCAACTTTATATTGAGTGTAAATATATCCGCATGAAGCAAACGGGCTTGTCAGATTTTCTTGATCGGGTACTCCGGCCCAGCGCGTATTATCGCATAAGCCTGAAACTTCGCAGTAAGTTCCATCCGGATTCAGAGTTACATTTTCATAAACACCACCAGATGGAGTCTCTGGAAAAGTATAAGTGCCAGGATATGGACTTGGAAATGCTTGAGTCATGGGCGCACATACGCCCCCGGGGGCGGGAGTCCAATCCGGCCGCTTCGGTGGAATTTTTCGGCAAAAAGTATTACCCGCTGAAATATCCTTACAGTTGTAACCAATAAATCGCATTCCACTCGGCTTACAGACGCCGCCCACTCCAGCTAAACAAGAAAGAATCGGTCCAAACAAAATAACCGAAACGATGAAGGCTCCCCATTTTCTTTTTTTCTTTTGGTAACAAGCAAAACAATCTGTCGTCGGAAAATACTGTTTTGCAAAAGGTGGGTAAGTGACTCCGGCTTCTTCTCTGGTTAGAACTTGAAAATTTCCCGCAAGATCAACTGAAGCCACATCAATTCTGATATCACAGCCCCACAGACCATCTCTTGCACCGCCTGAAACGGGACTTGAGTATTTTAAGTTATATTCAACCCCGCCCAAGATTGTGGGATGCGGGGTTTGCGTATAATTAGTCGGAGCTATTCCACAAGCTGTGACTTGAGAACAAGGAACCCACTTCACAGTGTCTTTCCTTAGTAAGCCATCGGAATTGTAATCCTGACCCTGCATGCCCGCGCCCGGAGTCGAGACTCCAGCGTTAAAGCAATAATCTTTGTTCATTTGTTGCGACATATCCGCACACAAAATTACGGTTCCCGTTTCGATTCTCGTTCCGTTCGTTGGTTGAACTGAAAGTTTTAAATCTAATTCTGAGGCCATACCCGGATTATGAGTACACTGAGGTCTTACTATATTTGGATTACCAGCTACTGGTAAAAAATTAGCTGTCTGCACCACTGCCAAATTTTGCGAACTATGATCAACCGGATAACTAAAATCTTCCGTCACTTCGCAAGTGTTATTACCACCCTTCGTGTCTTTATAATTTCCCACCAAAGTGACTCGGTAACCCATCTCTGGTTTTGATCCGATCATCACATGCGGTCTAAACGTTTGCGAATCTTGTACCCCTTGCGGCCGCACGATAAATGGAGCAGCCGGGCAACTCACCGACTCTGATCGCAAATCCAAAGCTTGCACCTTCATCACCGTCGAAAATTGGGATAGTGCCATGTAATCATAAGCTGGATTAAAACTCGAAGCGACCGCCGGATTAAAAGGTCCACCTTTCATCGGCAACGTCGCAACATCCACTCCCGTCGCACAAAGTGCCGGAACATTATTATAAAGTGAATTCAAAGTCCCGATCGTTCCCAGACTTAAGATCGAATTATCAATCGTCGTCTGAAGACCCGTCGTGCCTAAAAATATTGGTTTCGCCTGAATATTCGAATACCGAAAAGTATCTTGAAGCCAAGGATCAGCAAAAGCCGATGGATTCGCCGCACCCATAGTTCCCGCAGCATGACTCCAACTCACGCCCGCAGGTGTCGTTCCCAACTGCCTCAAATAACTAAGCTGCCCTTCGAGAACATTCCGACAAGTGCCAGCGTTTGATGTGATATTGAGAACTGATTTTTGCTGATAAAAATAATTTCCAGCGGTAAACGCAAGCCCCAGAACCAAGCCAAGGGCAAGTAAGGACTCGAGAATACTCATTCCGGATTGTGAACTAATTCGACTATTCATTCTACTTAAGGATACTGGCACAAATGGCCTTTGAAAACAAAAAATAGGTGCATTCGAATGGTCTAGTTTTCACGAGGTAAAGTATCATTTTGAGACGTGGGGGTTGCCGACAGATCGCAACCCAAATGACGATTCAGTCAGAATTACGATCTTAAAGGAAATGATTAATCTTTAAATTCGGATTGTGCTTAAGACGAAACTTTCGCATACCGCCCTTATTCTCATTATAGAAAAACAGCATCCCTTGAATACTTGCACCGGATGCCAGTTCCATTTCCTGAATAAGGTAATCTTGGTAAACAATATTCGTCGTCTTATCAATCGAGTTCAGAACTTCCGAATCGCCACTTTGACTGGCGCTAGATCTTGAACCAAAACCCATAGGACAATTGTGCGAGCAAAGCGGACTCAATGCCAACGCAACAATGATAGAAGCCATAACCACAACCGTGACATTAAAAACATTAGCAGCAAACGCCGCCGGGTGAAATCTTTTAATGGTTCGAGGGATCTCTGAAATATGAATCGCCTGATATTTTATTGGACCATTCTGTAAGTAGAAATGAATCTCATTCAACTTTACCGGAGAGCTCGAAACATTCGTGACCTTCACAAAACGGGAACTAACCCATCTTTTATAAGTTCGTTTAAAATCTCGCTATCACTGTTGGCAGGAATATACCGAATATCAATTTCCGTC
>JANPPO010000245.1:0-6325 GCA_031428555.1 Bdellovibrionales bacterium
TGAGTTGCTGGAGCAGTTTCAGTTGTTGGCTGGTTTTTAGAACAAGTAAAGCCAGTTGTGAATGCAAGTGCGATCAAAGATGCTACTACGATAGATTTCATTATGAACCTTCCTTTTAATATTTCAGTTTTACACGACCAAAGTCAGATTAACCATTGAACTGAACTTTGAACAAGTATTTTTTTTAAGCCTAATTCAAAATTATTTCTGACAAGCATTGCACCAATAAGTGCTTCTTCCCGAAAAAACTTTTTTTCGAATCTTCTGTCCACATTTTGAGCAAGGCTTGCCTTCTTGGTTATAAACTAAAAAATGATTTTGAAAGCCACCCTTTTCACCCGAAACGTGTCGAAAATCATCGAATGACGAGCCCCCTAAACGAATCGACTCCATTAAGACTGATTTAATTTCCATTACGATTCGATCACACTCTGTGAGTTTCAATTTGTAAGCTGGTTTGGAAGGCCGTATGCGAGCCTTAAAGAGAACTTCACTCGCATAAATATTCCCGACTCCCGCCACCACAGCCTGATTCATCAAAATTGTTTTAATCGGACTTTTTCGTCCTTCGAGATTTTTTTTTAAGACTTCACCTGTGAAAGACTCATCAAAGGGTTCCGGTCCGATGTCTTTTAAAAGAGGATGTTTCGTTGAATCTGCATAGCCATCAAAGAATCCAAAGCGCCTTGGATCGTTGTAAATTAACGTTAAACCCGTCGAGAAATGGATTTGAACATGATCATGTTTTCGCTGCACGAAATCCGAATTTTCGATTCGCCAATGACCCGTCATTCCCAAATGAGAAAGCAGCCCACCTTTTTTAAACCCAAACAGCAAATACTTGGAGCGACGCGTAATATCGAGAAGCTGTTGGCCTTCGAAAGACTTAAAAAGTTGCAAGTTAAATTCGTTTCTTAAGTTCGCGCGATTCAAAGTAATTTGCTTTACCTTGAGTGGCAGTTGCAAATGGTGGAGAAGTTCGAGCCGGACTGTTTCGACTTCGGGTAGTTCTGGCATAGGATTAGTAAGTAGCTGAATTTCCTTGGGATTTCAAGGAGGATTTTGGCAAAACGCCCTAATACCAGACGAAGTCACCCGATTTGCCTTATTTTGTCATAATTCATTCACAGATTTGCTATTGTGAGTGGTTTGTGCCATCATTGTTTTATGTCTTCAAAGAGAACAAAATATAGAGGGATAAAAAAGCGCGTGCTAGCTGGTGAACTTCTGCGCTTAGGCAAGGGAGTCTATGCGAAACCTCAAGACTTAGAAGGTCTTGAAGGAGACTTTTTTCGCGCTAGCCTACTTTGTGGGAAGCCTTCAGCAATTTGTCTTATTTCCGCTTTGAAATATTATGGCCTTTCCGATCAGATGCATGGGGGAATTTGGATTTTGATTCCTTATGAAAAATCGGCCCCTCGAAAGAACGCAATCAAATCTATCCGAACTCGCAAACCCTCTTGGAAAGTTGGCATTACAAGCAAATCACGTTTTAAAATCACTGATATTGAACGAACCTTAGTGGATTGCTTCCGGTATCATCGCCTTGTTGGCATCTCAACAGCCGTGCAAGCTTTGAAACTTGCGCTCAAAGAAAAAAAAACCAGCAAGAACAAAATCTTTTATATGGCAGAAAAATTGAATGCTGAACATCTGCTACAACCCTATTTGGACAGTCTGTGAAAAATAAAAAATTAGTCTCTGCGGACGCAATCAAACAGAAACTTGTTATTTTGTCTCACCAAATGGACCGAGACTTTAACGGACTCGCTCTTGAGTTTGCAATTGAAAGACTGGTTGTCAGACTACAAAGTTCACCGAAACTTTCAAAGCACCTGATTTTTAAAGGTGGCTTTGTCATGCTAAAAACCTATGGTTCCAACCGCTCAACAATTGATCTTGATACTTCACTACAAAATTTATCTATCGAAGAGGCTGAAACCTTAGCTCGACAAATTATTTTAGCAGATCATCAAGATGGGCTCTGGATGGGCCATATTGAATCTCAAATTTTGGACCATCAAACGGAATATGCAGGTCTTCGCCTGATCATTCGATTTTCTTTTGGTGAACCTGTTGTTGATTTCACTCGACTCGGAAAAATTATTTTGGATATTGGGGTTGCGGACTCTCTTACTCCGGGGCCTGTTGATGCTGATCTCCCACAACTTTTATCAAAAGAATTAATTTCTTGGCGCGTGTATTCAGTAGAAACCATTGTTGCAGAAAAACTCCATGCCCTGGTCTCACTAGGTAGTCAAAACTCACGAGTTAAAGATATTTACGATCTGAGTCTACTAATTCCGATGTGCACAGACTTAAAGCTTTTAAGGAATGCGATTGAAAAAACTTTTAAGCACAGAAGTACTGAAATCCCAGCTTCGTTCAGTGATTATTGGAAGAAGCTTAATAAGTCCACTTTAAAACGTTCAATGGGCGCTGTTAATTTAGCCAATGGAGAACTTCCAACTTTTGAAGTTCTCAGCTCCGAACTTCAAGATTGTCTTTTAAAATTAGATGATAAGTAGGTATCTCACACCAAATCCGCAACAATTAGAAAAGATGGTTTTTACGATCACAAGCCACGGGGACAAAATATTTTGCCCCCAAATCCATTGACCGCGAAATGATTGAAGATACCTTATCGAACTTTTCCCCGTCCCTGTTAGCCATGTGAGCTCTGTTCGATCGGTCGCAGACCGCCAAGGATGGATTAGGTTTTGAATTCGTCAACGACCGATGTAATCTGCAGTCCCTTTGACTACTGACCGCACATACAAAGAACTGCAAGGTTGTAACCCCCGCCGTCGAATCTGATATTACCATCGAGGCCACTGAGAATAAAGTAGAGGCCGGGCCCGTAAAGGTAAACCGAAGACGACCAAAATCCAGTTTTCCCTAAATCGCCTGCTGGACGGTTATATCCAGTAGAGCTAAAATAAAAAATATCGGCTTTACCGTCGGCATTTTTAGCACTCACTTTGTAATATCCATCTTTAACTGTTTCCGAAATTCCAGCGGCACTCATGCTTTTCGCCAGCTGGGCTAACTCTCTTGAACTAGGCAGGTGCTGTCCTAGGCTTGTGCAGTAGTTAACGGCGGTAGGCTGATTCATATAAAGAATACTTCCATCAATATTTCTTGCAATATTGCCAAGCTGCAAGCCAGGTTGAAGCGTCTGAATTCTTGTATGCAATTGATTCGTTAGCTGTGGATAATCTGGCAACGTATCACACAGGTTGCTAGCAAAGCTGTTTACAGCAATAAAATTTAGAATCAAAAAAGACAATAAACGAATTAACATATAGATCCCTTTGATAGATTTGAAGAAAGATTTTTATTCCCACCGTAGACCTATGTCATTCCATGGGCAGTTGTCCATATTAAACTTCTAAACAAGCTGCTGATTGCAACGACTAGCCCGCTTAAAAAAAGCGGTCTTCGTTCCGTTCCCCGCCTCGTCCCCTCATTTGCTTGAGATCAAAAAATAATTCCTAAAAATGTTCCATGGGGACGTCGAAAATAATTTGGACTTAAAAGCGCTATGTTTTAGTCAGCGCTTGGCTTTAGACGCGGCTCGTGTGACCGCAGGTACGTCGTCCGTGGCTTTTGACCTTTGTTCATGGCTAACAGTCATTGGTGCAAGCCAGAGCTTCCTGGCGGTTGGTAATGCAGCTTGAACTCGGAGATTTCAGGGTGCCGAAATTGGACTTCGAAAGATTTGGTTTCTATACAACTAAGATAAGAGTCGATACCATTTTTCCATGATTAAATTTATTTTAGTAATTAGCTTTTTCGTTGGCAATCGGCTTGGGTAAGTGCTTTTAAATCTGATTCAACATCCAAAGCTAGAAATGATTTAGTAAATGCTATTCTTCAAGATGAAGTTAAATTTTCTAAAGATAGTAGGTTTGAATATTCAAATAACAACTATATTGTTTTAGGTGGGTAAAAGAATTTATTTCGACAGGGAAAAGATTGGGACATTTTTAGGCCAGTCAGTTAGGATCGCTTTACTGAAATGATCGCAAAAGCGCCCCATTCCGCACAGGACCGTAGGCCCGAGTTTTTTTTCTTAAATTTTTTTTTAAAAACCTGTGTAAATAGCTTTATTTCTATTTTCGTCCCCGTTTACCACGCTACAAAAGGTTAAAACGAATATGTTGGCGATGGGCTTCAGGTGGATTTATCGATAAACACTGACGAATTTTACGACAGTACACAGCACCCATCAACTTTACGGAGAGGGGAATACGTATTGACCTTTTTCGACAATTCCGTTTGGGGTTTGACAAATAATCGAACGTGGGGAGCCGCTGAACAGACTTCCAGTGGCACCACATTTGGAAGTCACTTAACTTATGTTTAAATCTTTATCGTCGTATAAATTCAATTCATTTTTACAAGCAACCATTTTTTCGTGCATACTATTCGCTTTTGGACCTAGCGCTTTGGGGTCACCCAATTCCTGCAAAGACATGTTTTTACATACCAACAAAGCCTTCAACAGAGGGCTTCCTATTAAAGCTGGACTCAAACTATTTGAATTTTATAGCAAAGATACGCCTTTTGATTTTTTTAGTTTCAGCGAAGGACAATTGAGTGGGTTTTCGATGGGACAATGGACTGATCTTGGTCCTGCGATCGTCAAGGACGGCCTCATCACGTTGACTGCAAAAGTGACTAGCCTGAATTCAAATGTGCTCGCTGCAGAAGAAGTGCAACTGACCGATGACCAAGCTAAAGTATATTTTAAAGCGACCGAGCTTAAACCCTTAAGTGATCAAAATCGCAATGCCTTAACATTGTTTGCGCAAGGCCGCATGGATACGCCAGTCAATTTAATTTTGCGAAAAGCTAGCAAAGCAAATGATTTAACTCCTGAACAAGTTGCAACTGCTCAGCGCCTTATTCAAGAGTTGGATCAAGCATTCTCTTATGCCACGCCGTTACCCCTGGGCCTCAATCTTCACCGCGGAATTTCAAACCATTCAATATATGGTGCACTAAAAAAAAGTGATTTGTTTACGGACGAAGGATTTAGTTCTACTTCGATCGATCCGAATGTCGCATTGAGATTTGCGAAATTAGCGTTATCAAAAGCGGATTCAACTCCTAATCTTATTCAAACAATGGTGATTAAGATTAGTTCAGAAATGGTATTGGGCCAATATATACCACTAGCTGTCGGAAGCATGTTTGATGGAAATGAATTCGAAGTATTAATTAACCGAGGCCAAAAATTTAAAGTGATTGAAGTTACTGAGCGTAAAGCATTTAGCGGTGATACCTTTCGAACTATCACAGTTGAAACACAAGAACCTTAATTCTTTCCAGTAAAGTACTCAAGTATATCCAACGTGAACTTATATTAGAATGAGAAATTTTAAAAAGTTGTGGATGGTTGAAAAGGGAGAGATAGCGGCATAACCTCTTTGGTGACTAAAGCCAACCTGTCGAAATAACGAGAATAGACAAGATGCAACTAATTTTGCAAAGTCTACTGACCCTCGACAGAGCTTAGTGCCGCAACGTCAAACATTTGAAACGAGAAAAGGAACACCTCTTCGGATTTTGTACTTTGGTCTTTGATCAGCATATCGAGCTCTGCATTCATCCGGAAGTAAAAGTCCTCAAACTTTTTACGTTGCATCTCGCCGACGTTAAAGATTTTATAGCCAGAATAAACCGTTTTCCCAGATTTTGATGCTGCAATATACTTTAAAGACCTGTCCAACCAATACATACGTATATTTTTAGCCCCTTCGAAGGACCCTCCCATCGATAAGTGAGTACTTAGGGCTTCATAGTGCTGACCCTTCTTTGCAATAACTTTAAGTCTTGTAAGCTCGGCGATTCCTTTGCGCACAGCCGCTTCCGGCACACCAACTCTCGCTGCTAAAAAAAAGTTAGAATGCTTCTTTAACGCTTTGTACTCGGTGGTCTTGAGGTAAAGAACAAGTGCAGCCGTCCAAGGATGGGAAAAATGCAATTTTTTTTCTGAGTCGATCCGAACCTGTTCCGCCAAGATAGACGAAGGCACGTTCGGCCAAGTCAATGTAGAGACGAAATCAGTTAAGCTATAAGGACTCAAATCAATAATGCGAAACACAAGGTCAAGTGTAATGTCGGTGCTGCCCTTTAGCATTCTTGAAACCAGCGACTGAGAAACATTCAGCTGCTCCGCTAAATGCTTTTGCGTGAAAAAACGTCCGAAGGATTGAAGAAAACATCTTTGATCGGATATTTCACCGTCAAAGAATAAATGGTCTTTGATCGCTTTAGCAATAGGAGCTTTGGTAACTTTGCTGAATTCGCAAAACGC
>JANPPO010000246.1:0-2101 GCA_031428555.1 Bdellovibrionales bacterium
CCGACTTGTAAAGGTTTTGGAAATATTCTTGATATTGATGAAAACAAAGTCATTCCGAATCCGAATTTAAGCGTTCAGCAAGGTGCCTTGAATCCATTCACAATGCCTTCTGCTGAAACTGATAAAAAAGCGTTGTTCGCATTTTGTAAGAAAAATAAAATTAGTCTTTCAAATCCGTGGAAGGATTTGCCGAAAAATCAGCGCGACATGATTTGGAATGGTAATGATGATTTCTACGGCGTTAAGGGACTTTTTGAATATCTGGATCAAATTAAATATAAAATGCATGTTCGCGTTTTTATTTCTCGCTATCGAAGTGCTTCACTTTGCCCGGAATGCAAAGGCTCAAGACTTCGACAAGAAGTTCAGCATATTTTAATTGATGGAAAAAACATTCACCAATTAAGTCAGATTACGATCGAAGCACTGTGCGATTGGTTTGCAAATTTAAAATTAACCAAGCAGCGCGAAGAAGTCGTTCCAGAGGTTTTAAAACAACTTCGCGCGCGATTAAGTTTTTTGATGCGCGTCGGGGTCCACTACTTAACTTTAAATCGCGAAACTAGAACTTTATCGGGCGGAGAATACCAGCGCCTCGTTTTAGCGAATCAGCTAGGGATGGGCTTGTCTCAAGCACTCTATGTTTTGGATGAACCGACTGTTGGACTTCACCCTCGTGATAATGATCGCCTGATTAGTATTTTAAAAGAGCTTAAAGAATTGGGAAACACGCTTGTTGTTGTGGAACATGACCATGACGTTATTCAAAGCAGTGAATACATCATTGAGATGGGTCCAGGTTCTGGTTCTTTGGGTGGTGAGATCGTCTTCGAAGGTGCGACAACTTTGTTTATGAAATCAACGACTTCAAATACTGCGCAATATGTGAAACCTGGAAAGCAGTATCACTCTTTAAAAGAACCTCGCCCTGTGAATATTGATACCTATAAGTACAAACTTTCTTTAAAAGGCAGCACGGGACATAATTTAAAAAATATCGATGTGGTTTTCCCACTGAATCGAATGGTTGTCGTGACAGGTGTCAGTGGCTCGGGCAAATCAACGCTTGTGACAAAAACTTTGTATCCAGCACTTGCGCGCAAATTAGAAATAGAATTTTTGCCTTCTCAACCTTTTAAGGAAATTGAAGGTGTTGATAACATTAAGAATGTTGTCTTAGTAGATCAGGGTGCGATTGGGAAATCAGCCAGATCTAATCCAGTTACTTATTTAAAAGCTTACGATGCGATCAGGACTTTGATGGCTAATACGCCAGAATCTAAATCGCGCGGTTATACTCCAGGAACTTTTAGTTTAAATGTCGATGGTGGCAGATGCCCTTCTTGTAAGGGCACCGGCTATGAAGAAATCGATATGATGTTCATGGATAACGTTATCCTTCCATGCGATATCTGTGACTCGAAGAAATTTCGCCCTGAAATTTTGGAAGTTCAGTTGTACGGGAAAAATATTTTTCAAATTCTATCAATGACGATCAAAGAAGGTCTTGATTTCTTCGTGGCTCATCCGAATATTCGAAAACCTTTGAGCGTTTTGAAAGAAGTAGGCTTGGATTACATTCAGTTGGGACAGCCTGCCAATTCTTTGAGTGGCGGCGAATCTCAGCGCCTTAAGATTGCGAAAGAACTGACTGAATCGAATCAAAAAGCGACTCTTTATATCTTGGATGAGCCGACAACCGGTCTTCATTTTAAAGAAGTCGACTTATTGATGAAAGTCCTCAATAAACTGATCGAAGCTGGTAGCAGTGTAATTTTGGTTGAACATAATCAAGATGTGATCCGCCAAGCTGACTACGTTATTGATTTAGGCCCGGAAGCAGGCCAAAAAGGCGGTTATCTTGTAGCCCAAGGCTCACCGGAAGACGTCATAAAGGTGAAAAAAAGCCTGACTGGACAGTTCCTCAAGCGTTACATTAGTGGCTGATGATTGCTCAAATTAAAAAAATTCTGGTTGAAGTAAAGCCGCACTGGAAACGTGTCATTGTCATTGCTATTACCGGCGTTATTTACGCCGCTTGCTTAGCAAGACTTATGTACATGGTGAAAGATATTGAAGCCTCCTTCAGATCTGGAAATCC
>JANPPO010000247.1:0-2179 GCA_031428555.1 Bdellovibrionales bacterium
GAATCTTGGGTGCTTTGATATTCCGCGGGATATTTATAGCTTTGGGCTCGGTATTGATGCAGTACGAATGGGTCGTAATTTTCTTCGGAGTTTTGCTAATCGTTACAGGTTTTAAGATGTATTTTGCTGGAACAGAAGAGCGGGATCTTAATAACAATTTCGTCATTAAAATCTTGAAGAAGATGTTTCGTATTCACCCTTCGATTGAGGGACAAAGTTTCTTTATTAAGAAAAACGGATTGACGTATGTGACCCCATTATTTTTAGCGCTTATATTCCTAGAACTAAGTGACATAATATTTGCTGTCGATTCAGTACCTGCGATTTTCGCACTGACGAAAGAACCATTGATTGTTTTCACATCTAATATTTTTGCGATCTTGGGTTTACGATCAATGTACTTTATGCTGGCTGGTGTGATGGACCGTTTTGCATACATTAAATACGGATTAGCATCTGTTCTAATTTTCGTTGGTGCTAAAATGGTTTATTTAAATGAGGCTTTTGGTGGCAAGTTTCCAATCAACTGGTCCCTAGGTATCATTGCATTTTTAATCGGCTCATCTATTGTAGTCTCGATCATCATTGATCGACGTAAAAATGCAATTCAACAAGGTAAGTAAGCAAATGACATAGAGGCTAAGGTTTTTTCTTAGCCTCTATGTATTCTAAGAGCGCTTCAGAATTTTTATTTAAGTCTAAAATTTCTGCGTGAGAGCCACCTATGTCCGGGTGAAAAATTCGTGCAAGCTTTTTCTTGGCAGTTTGTATTGCTTCGACTTTAGGTGGACTATCCATTGGAAATCCATTTTCAGAAAAAAACTCTAGGGCAGTCCGAACATTTTCAGGAATAACAGGTCCTTGGGAAACCGTTTTCTTTTTGGCCTGCTTTTGATCTTTTAAGCGCTGTTTCTGTTTTTGATATTGTTGTTTGCGATAATCATCTTGTTTCGCTTTAAAGTTTGCCTTGGACTGAACCTGAGCTTCACTCATCGGCTTTGATTGAAATTTGGGGGAAGACTTAGCGGACTTTTGAAAGCTGCTTGTTGCCGGGGGCTCATCATCGGTCTTTTTTTCAATCTCTTCCTTGCCATCTAGAAAATCGGGTTTTTTATCTTCAACTGAAAGAAGGGTTGCCCAGATATGTTTGCAAAGTTGTCCCCTTTTAGAGGGCGGGCAGTTGCAGTCGACCGTAATAAGCTTACTTTCCATAGACGCTGATTTGAAGCTGACCTTGAAAGAAGATGAGCCTCGGATATAAGCTAAAATTTCAGTATCTGAAGGCTGGGATACTGAAACGTTTCCGGCCGTAAAATACTTACGCCCGCTGCTGCGAACTTCAGGCTTAAAATAATGCTCCCACTCTTCTATAGACACAATTGACCCCTCTAGGCCCTAAGATATGCGTAAATGAATGTTGTTTCAAGGATTGCATTTGCCTTTCTTGTAGGATGACGTAGCATTTTGAAATCTAATCAATGCTATTCCTAAAGAGGTTTTTATGTCTTCCGTTTTAAAAGTAAAAAGTCCCTATAGTCAGAATGTTGTCGGCGAATATCCGATGGATAGCTTTACAAGTGTGCAGGAAAAGTTATCTCAGTTGCAAAGCTCTCAAAAATCTTGGAAGAAGCTGCCAATTAGAGACCGAATTCAAGCAGTACAGAAAGCTCTAGAATACTTCACTGAAAACAAAGCCCAGATTGCAAAAGATATTAGTGAACAAATGGGGCGACCTATTTCGCAAACTCCTGGTGAAATAAAAGGTCTTTTAGAAAGAGCCCAATATCTTTGTGGTATTGCTGATGATGCAATGGCGGTCAAAACGTTACCGCCTAAAGAAAATTTCGAGCGTTCAATTGTTCGCGAGCCGTTAGGAGTCATCTTCGTTATTTCAGCCTGGAACTATCCTTTACTTGTGACAGTTAATTCGGTTGTGCCAGCATTACTTGCAGGAAATACTGTTTTGCTAAAACACTCTAGCCAAACTCCGGCTATTGGAAAGCATTTTGAAAAAGCATTTCAAAATATAGCGGGCCATAAAAACTTAATCCATCAGGTTATTATTGATCACAGTGTAACTGGAAAAATCATAGAGGAATTAGATGTTCAGCATGTTGTTTTCACAGGCTCTGTCAGCGGTGGACAGCAAATTCTAAAACATACTTCAGTAAAATTCATG
>JANPPO010000248.1:0-5082 GCA_031428555.1 Bdellovibrionales bacterium
ACCTGTCATTCCTAATAAGGCTAGACCGCCAGTTAAAAGCACATTTAAAAGTCCTAGAACCGATATCCAATTAACTTTATGAGATTTGTAGAGATCATGCAGACCGTAGGCGAGCGGAAAAAAAATGGCTAAGAGCAGGGCATAAAATGAGCCTATGTAAGCTCCACCTTTATTTAATATGAGCACGGGTAAGGCGATATTAAAGATCAGATTCAGCCAAGGATTTTCAGCTTTGCTCGTTTTTTTACTTAGGACTAGAGATTCGGATTTTGATGTTGGCATTTCAGACATTTGGCATAGAATGCTTTGAGGCATAATAAAAGGCAAGGGCTCTTTAATCGATATGATGACGTGAAGAAAAAACTTAATTTTACGCTCATTTTCTTAAGCATTCTGATTATTTTAGTCGGCTTGTTAGTCATGATTGGCTGGCTTTTTAGAATCGAAAAACTTGTTCAGCTCATTCCCCAGACGACTCCGATGCAATTTAATTCAGCGACTTGTTTCTTTATGGCCGGCATTGGAATTCTGCTTTTAAACATATCACTTTGGAAAAGAGCTCGGCTGATTCAGTTGTGTGCAGCTTGGGTTCTGATTTTTGGATTCCTGACACTCATGGAATATTTGTTTCAAGCCTCACTTGGAATTGATCAACTTTTTTTAAAACCTTATCTCACAATTGGCACAAGCCATCCCGGCCGCATGGCCCCTAATTCTGCATTTTGTTTTGTTCTGGTTTCATTGAACTTGTTTTTGTTGAGATTTAATTCGCGGCACTTGTTAGCATATTTTACGTCTCAATTGTTAAGCGTTCTTATCGGTTGCCTGGGGTTTGCTGCCTTAGCTGGCTATGTATTTGGTTACGACGGTTCATATGGATGGGGAAATTTTTCGAGAATGGCGCCCCTTACGGCAGCTGCGTTTGTATTGTTGGCGATTTCCCAGTGGCTTTGTGTACTGAAGCTCGATCGGCGCCAAATCAGTAAGCGCAGGAAGCTTGCTCCAATCGTAGGCGCCTTAGTGGGGGTCGTTGCGACTATCACTTTGTGGCAATCAACTTTATCAGTCGAAAGAAAGCGAATTGCGGAACAGGTCAACTTTCAGGCGCAATCATTTAGTCAGAAGATTCAGAGTGTTTTAAACGAACGCACAAAGGGAATTGAAAGAATGGCTTCTCGCTGGAGCTATCAGGGTCGAACACCCTATGGGCTCTGGAAGATAGATGCGGAAAACTATTTAAAAGATCTCGTCGGCATTTCAGCAATCGGCTGGGCCGATAGTACATCTGCTATCCAATGGATTGCACCTATCGGTAAATATAAACACCTCATTGGCTACAAATACCTTTCTGAAGAAAACCGCAGAAATGCCTTAACGTTGGCCGCCGAGAAGAACGAAACCACGATGACAAAATCAATTGAGCTCCTTCAAGGTGGCCAAGGTTTTGTTATTTTTGTCCCAGTCTATTTGAAGGAAAAATATGACGGCGTCATTTATGCTGTATTTCGGTATGAAGACTTCATTGGAAAGCTTTTCAATTTTGACGGATATATGGTTCATCTGACTCAAGATGACAATACGATTTATAAAAACGGGGACACCGCAAAAGCGCTATCACGTGATTGGTTAGCTTCTGTGGATATGGAAATTAATACGATCAAGTGGAATCTCGAACTTATTCCATCCGAGAAAACAATTAGAGAAAAAACAACCTACCTACCTTTGATGGTTCTGATTGCGGGAAGTATTCTTTCACTTTTAATTGGAATCTTGATTGAGCTCGTTCAAGCTGCTCGGACAGCAAGTAGCACGCTTAAGGCAGCCGTTGAAAAAGCCAATGCCGCGACAGAAGCAAAATCGCATTTTTTGGCAAATATGAGTCACGAAATTCGGACTCCTCTGAATGGTGTTATTGGTATGGCCAGCCTTTTGATGGATACGAGCTTAGATAAAGAGCAAAAAAGCTATCTCGATACCATCCATCTTTCAGCTGATACACTCTTAAGCGTCATTAATGATGTTTTAGATTTTTCGAAGATTGAAGCTGGAAAATTAACTTTTGAAGAAATCGATTTTAATCTTGAACATGCAGTCGAAGGCGTCAGAAGAACCCTTCAGTATGCGGCTACTCAAAAAAAGCTCGAGCTCAAGGCAGAAGTTGTCGGCATGATTCCCCAGGCGCTTAAAGGAGATCCAAGCCGACTCAAGCAAGTTTTGATTAATCTTGTCAGTAATTCAATTAAATTTACGCCGGAAGGTTCTGTTACGATTCGCATGAGCTACGTAGATGGAATGACAAAGATCGAAGTGATTGATACGGGCGTTGGAATTGCAAAAGATGCGGTACCTCGACTTTTTCAGGCGTTTTCCCAAGCAGATGATACGACCACAAGGCGATTTGGGGGAACAGGGTTAGGGCTTTCAATTTCGAAAAAGATTGTCGAAATGATGGGTGGTCAAATTGGGCTTAACAGCGAAGAAGGCAAGGGTTCTAATTTTTGGGTTTCTATTCCGTTTCCTGTAAGCGATAAGGTCGTCGTTCGATCGAAAGCTGGATTAGAGAAAGTTCCACAGCATCTTTTGGGTTCGCGAATTCTTTTGGCCGAGGACAATATCATCAATCAAAAGATCGCAATCAAGATGATTGAAAATATGGGTTTCAAAGTACATGCAGTGGCAAGCGGTTTAGAAGTTTTAAAAGCTCTAGCAGAAATTCCTTTTGAGCTTATTCTAATGGATTGCCAAATGCCTGTTATGGATGGCTACGAAGCCACTCGTGAAATTAGAAAAAGTAAGACAATCAGGAATAACAGAATTCCTATTATCGCTTTGACTGCAAATGCTGTATCAGGGGACCGAGAAAAATGTCTTGAAGCTGGTATGGATGAGTATATCACCAAGCCATTTAATCCATCTGTGCTTCAAACAATGATTATTAAAATGTTAGAATCTAAAAGAGCTTAGTTATAGCCTAGAAAGACCTGTCAAAGCCCGAGTACGAGATGACTCAACATGGGACAGGTTAATAAGAAAAATCCACACTTTCCCTCGCAACTAAAAGAATTTTTATTTTCTTCCAAGTTTTCTTGAGTTAACGCCAACTATTCCCGAAAAGGAAGGGTAAGTGGGAAATAAACTGATGTCGTTATCTCAAAAAGCTACAATTGGCCAAGTCAGCGAAACTCTTGAAATCAGGGCCCTAGTTGCCCCTGGTGTTTATTTTTTAATATTCATGCTTATTTCAGTGGGAAATCAACTTTGGCAAAAGAACATAATCTTGTACGGATCAATTGGTGTAGTCCTCATTATTTTTGGGGTTCTTCGATTTTTGAGCTCTTGGAAAATTCATAAACCGACTCTTCAAACTTTTAGTGTCTTCGGCAACAGTCTGACGTGGGGTTTGTTTTGTTTCTTAACTTTGAAAGAGAGTGCATTTTCAGCTGCTAGTTTTGCACTTTTACTTGCAACTGCAGGAATTTGCAGCGGAACGATTTTAACATTTACTCATTCATTCAAACTATCAAAAATTCAATTAACGAATATGTTGGTACCGATTCTTTGTGGTCTTGTGGTTGGCGGCGGAAAAGAAGGCCTGTTTTGCGGAGCTATGGTTGCAGTTTACTTATCCTATATGCTTTTTAGAGCAAAAGCGATAACTCAGGCGTTTGACGAAGATCTTAAAAAAACAGAACTCATTTCAACCCAAAAAAATGAATTAGAAATTGCTTTGAAAGATGCAATGATGGCAGCAGAAGTTAAAAATGAATTTCTTTCTATGATGAGCCATGAAATAAGAACGCCACTTAATGGTATAATAGGTCTTAGTGAAGTGATGGCGGGTGATAGGAACCTAGATTCAAAGCACAAAGAAATGATTGAAACAGTTCGCGAATGCGGGAAAAGCCTTCAGATTATTGTGAATGATCTTTTGGATTTTTCTAAAATTGAATCTGGAAAAATTGAACTTGAAGAAATTGATTTTGATTTAAATTCGTGCTTGGTTAGTTCTCTTAAAATATTTGAAAATTTGGCATTGAAAAAGAATATTAAAATGGAACTTAAGATGGCAACTGATATGCCGATTTTTGTGCGTGGTGATTTGAATAGGATCAGACAAGTCTTTGTTAATCTGATGAGCAACTCTCTTAAATTTACAGAACAGGGCCAGATAGTTATTACCGTCAATTCAGAAAAGAAGTCTGCAGATTTGTTCGAGTTTCATTTCTCTATTAGCGATACCGGAATCGGTATTTCCAAAAATAATTTCTCGAAATTGTTCCAGGTCTTTTCGCAAGTCGACGCTTCGATGGCTCGTCAATATGGTGGCACGGGTCTGGGACTTGCAATTTGTAAAAAACTTTGTCGTCTTATGGGAGGCGATATCCAAGTCGAAAGTGAAGTTGGAAAAGGTTCCATATTTACTTTTAATATTCCCCTGATGCTGAGTTTAGCGAAGCCTCAGCAAATCTTGGCCAAGCCTCTTGAAGATCAAGCTGAAAAAAGCACTGAAAAACCTATTCGAATTCTTATTGCAGAAGACAACCTTGTTAATCAGCAAGTTCTTTTGGCTTACCTCTCTAAAATTGGGAGCTTCAAAATAGAAGCTCGAGTTAATGGGCAAGAAATTTTAGAAGAGTTTCAAAAAAATCAATATGATCTCATTTTCATGGATTGCCAGATGCCTAAAATGGACGGTTATGAAGCGACCCGCCGAATCCGCCAGCTGGAAACTTTTAGAAGAATACCAATCATAGCGATTACGGCTCATGCACTCAAAGGTGATAGTGAAGCTTGTTTTCAGGCAGGGATGGATGATTATCTTTCAAAGCCCGTATTACCAGAATCTTTACTCCAAGTTATGGAAAAGTGGCTTGGCATTGAATTGAAAAATAAAAAGACAGCTTAAATAGCTAGCAGCCGAATAAAACTTTTAATCGACAAAAAAACGACAGATTCAGCTTTTGACTTCTCTAAAAGTATGGACTGTACTTGATGTTTACTTTCCGAGGCTTAAGAAAAGCTTCATCAGGAAGGGATGACATTTGGACCCAAAATCAAAAGTTTTAAATCGACATGAAGTTG
>JANPPO010000249.1:0-3460 GCA_031428555.1 Bdellovibrionales bacterium
AAAAACTTAATCCATCAGGTTATTATTGATCACAGTGTAACTGGAAAAATCATAGAGGAATTAGATGTTCAGCATGTTGTTTTCACAGGCTCTGTCAGCGGTGGACAGCAAATTCTAAAACATACTTCAGTAAAATTCATGCAACCTCAATTAGAGCTCGGTGGCAAAGATGCGGCTTATATTGCAGAAGATGCGGACATTGATGCAGCTGCCGCTACGGTTGTTGATGGGGCCATGTTTAACTCGGGCCAATCTTGCTGTGGCATCGAACGAGCTTACGTTCATAGAAAAGTTTACGATCAATTTATTCAGAAAAGTAAGCAAGTTATTGCTGATTACAAATTAGGTGATCCAATGGCCGAAGCAACGAATTTGGGGCCTTTGGTTTCTGAAAAAGCGACACGCTACGCAGAATCTCAAATTCAGTCAGCTGTGAAGCAAGGTGCAAAAGTATTAGCCGGTGGAAATATAAAAAAAATTGAGGGCGGCTTTTTTCTTGAGCCTTCGCTAATTGTTGATGTGAAGCAGAGCATGGAGCTTATGCAGGAAGAAAATTTTGCTCCTATTCTTCCAGTCATGCCAGTGGATTCAATGGAACAAGCAATTGAAATGGTGAATGACAGCAAGTACGGCTTAACCTCTGCGATTTTCACAAAAGATATCGCCAAAGCTAAAACATTCGCAGAAAACGTAAATACGGGAACTGTGTTTATGAATCGCTGCGATTATTTAGATCCGGCTTTGCCATGGACCGGCGTTAAAGACTCGGGCTGTGGATCAGCTCTCTCATTTTTAGGATTTTTATCAGTTACCCGTGCGAAAGCGCTCCATTTTAAGAAAGGATAATCTTTTGAAAATCACTGCTGAAGCGATTAAAGCAAAACTTTCCGATTATAAAAAATCGGGGATTAATAAAATTAAGCTAGGTGTTACCGATATCGATGGCGTTATGCGTGGAAAATATTTATCACTGGATAAATTTGAGAGCATTCTAAACGGGACTGGCGGATTTTGTGACTGCATCTTCGGTTGGGATATGAACGATGTCTTGTATGATAATGCAAAGTTCACAGGTTGGCACACGGCTTACCCGGACGCTCTCTATAAAATCGATTTAAATTCTGAGCGCATGATCCCTGACGAAAAAATCCCGCTCTTTTTAGCTGACTTCGTTACAAGTGATGCGAAAGGTCCGCATCCGATTTGTCCACGAAATGTTTTGAAACGAGTTTTAGAAAAAGCTGAATCAATGGGATTAGGATTTAATTTAGCTTTCGAATATGAATTTTTTGTTTTTGATGAAACACCAAAATCGGTCAGAGAAAAAAACTACCAAAACTTGAAGACATTAACCCCTGGGATGTTTGGTTATTCAATGATTCGAAGTTCAACTCAAAGTGAATTGTTTCAAGGAATCATGGATTATTTTTCTGCAATGAAAGTAGAAATTGAAGGCTTTCATTGCGAAACGGGTCCCGGGGTATGGGAAGCCGCGATAAAGTACGATAACGCGCTTACGACTTGTGATAATGCAAATATCTTTAAAACTTTCTCGAAAGTTTATCTGCAAAAGCGAAATATAATGGCAACATTTATGGCCAGATGGAATGCGACCTTACCAGGGATGGGTGGTCATATTCATCAATCTGCATATGACTTAAAATCAGGGAAAAGTTTATTTCATGATGCAAATGAAAAGCATAATATGAGTCCCATTATGCAAAGCTATTTGGCGGGGCAAATTAAGTACACGAAAGCGTTTCTGGCTATGATTGCGCCGACCATTAATTCTTATACACGATTAGTAAAAGGTTTTTGGGCTCCAACGGCTGTAGCTTGGGGGGTTGAAAATCGTACGACTGCTTTGAGAGTTATTCCGGGTACAGAAAAATCTCAACGTGTGGAATTTCGAGTAGCCGCAGCAGATGCGAACCCTTATTTGGCAGCAGCTGCAGTTTTGGGTGCAGGACTTCTGGGAATCCAGGAAAAGTTAAAGCTTGGAGCACCCGTGTCGGGGAATGCGTATGAAATTCAGGATAAGTTTGCTGAAGAGTACCAACTGCCAAGCAATTTAAGTTCATCAACTGATAACCTCGCAAAATCTGCCGCAGCACGAGAAGTTTTCGGAGAAGAATTCGTAGAGCACTTCATCATTTCTAGACGTTGGGAAGTACGCGAGCACGAAAAAGCAATTACAGACTGGCAACTACAAAGATATTTTGAGATTATTTAACCAAGAGGTAAAAACCCTATATGCAAAGATTTAATTTCCCGACAACAATATATTACGGCCCTGACAGTTTAAAAGAGTTAACGAAGTCAGTTGCTAAATTAGGAATTAAAAAAATTCTTTTAGTTTCTGATGCAAACTTAGAAAAATTGGGAATGGTCAGGCAGACTGCAGATCTTTTCGAGAGTGCCGGAGTCAAGACTGTTAGTTTTTGCGATGTTCATCCAAATCCAATCGAAGAAGATGTCTTAAAAGGTGCCAAGGTTTACAAACAAGAAAAATGTGAAGCTTTCGTAGCCTTAGGAGGCGGAAGCCCGATGGATGCTGCAAAAGGAATGATGATACTAATAGATCATCCAGAACCACTTGCGCAATACGATGATACCAAAGGTGGCGACGCGCTCATTACAAAGCCACTTCCACCACTTTTTGCAATTACAACGACTGCTGGCACTGGCAGCGAAGTTGGGCGTTCGAGTGTTATTATCATCAAGGCAACAAACGATAAAACAATTTTATTTCACCCAACTATGATGCCGAAGATTGCAGTTCTTGATCCCGAATTAACAAAGGGACTGCCGCCACATATCACAGTTGCAACTGGCCTAGATGCATTTACTCACAATCTTGAAGCTTACTTTGCTAAGGGATTTCATCCAATGGCAGATGGTATCGCACTTCAGGGGCTTGAGCTGGTTCTAGATAACCTTCCAAAAGCTTATAAAGACGGAAACGATTTAGATGCTCGTGGAAAAATGTTGATGGCTGCTACAATGGGCGCAACTGCTTTTCAGAAAGGTTTAGGGATGATTCATTCAATGGCGCATCCATTATCTTCAGAGTGCGGACTTCATCATGGTCTTGCAAATGCTTTAGCCTTACCCGCATGCATAGAAATTTTAGAGAAATCAGAATTAAACGCAGATCAAAAGAAACGAATCAGCAATGTACAAAAGTTGTTTGCAGATCGGGGTCTTGCAAAAGAAACCCTCGCACAATCTTGTGTCAGTTTTTTTTCTGGCTTAGGTATAAAGTTGGGTTTATCAAATCACGGAGTTTCCCGCGATCAGCTGGGAAAATTAACTAAGAAAGCAATTTTAGATCCTTGTCATGGGAACAATATGATCCCAGTAACAGAAAAAGATTTTGAAAATGCTTTCGCAAAGGCTTTTTAATGATTGGAATTTTGAACGCTTATCACTTTGATCCAACGCCCGGTAGCTTCCAGGA
>JANPPO010000250.1:0-5045 GCA_031428555.1 Bdellovibrionales bacterium
TGAAGATTTAGGTATGAGAAAAGTGCGTTACTACATCAGAACGACCGCTGTATGGCTTCAGTTCGGCCACACGCTCGGTTCAATTTCGACAAAGAGCAAAAACTTCGGTGAACTCAAACCAGCAATTCAGGAATTTTTTAACTCTCCACAAATCAAGGTTCAGTACACCGAACTTCGTCAGTAATTATTTACGAGAGACTGTGACCGTATTAACTTTTAATTCGTTACCAATTTTTACTTCAACGGCAATCAAAGTAGAATCACCTTCGTCATTACTATGATCTGGAGATTTACAAGCAATTACGATCGTCGCAATTCCTGATTCGCGGTCAATGCTACCTTCAGTGTAACAGAAGGCCCCTTCTTAACAGAGGCCTATGTAAACATAATTATTTAATAAATAGATCGATATCTGATTCATCAACAACATATAGAGTTTTTCTACCTGTTGAAGAGTTCTCGTCACGGCTAATTGCAATCACAGCAGTCATCGGTCCAACTACCTTTGTTCGAGTCGTTCGGTCGCTGTCCATTTTCATTTGCAAAATATGTTCAAGTGTCTTTGATTTTTTTGGATCAAGATTAAGAAATTTCACATCATATTCAAAACCTCTGTACACGGCAGAATCTTTACACTTTTGAGTCGTAGATCCACATATTTTCAAATAAAGGCTCTTAGTATTGATCATCGGCATTCCAGACTTAGCAAAAGCAGTAGCCGAAAAAGTTGTCACGAAAAGCACGCACATAATAATTGTTTGTTTCATATAATCTCCTAATAGATTCACACGTGTTAAAAAGCTCACACAGCTTTCAAGTTGCGCAGAGATTAGCTCATTTTTTTGCTTAGAAATGTCAGGATCAATTGAAATGAAAAGATTATCAAAGTGTTTAGATCTTAGACAGCTCGTTTAGTTCACGAGAATCTCTTGTTACATTTAAAAGGATGCCTTTTAAGGCAATCCTAAATAAATTGATATGAGTTGAAAAGCAGTGTTACCTAGCCAACTTAAAGAAAGGCTCTTCTTTGCGAATAGCATATTAAGGCCGGGAAAATTATATTAACCCGCTCTTACCGGACCTGAATCGATTGAACTGTCACAGTTTTTTCGAAAGCCCGCGCTTATTGTCCAGCAACAGCGCCGATTGATAAACAATCCTATAGCAACCGCTGGCGAGTGCCCGATCGAACTTCGCGTGCCCAAAGCTTTCGTCAAGCTCAATGGCGAGCCGCTGACAAATAGGTTGTCGTGAAGTCAAAGATACCATCCAGTATCGTGTCGGCACCGCGGAGTGCGCCAGTTCAGCTTCACGCGGGCTCGAATCCGTTAGGCAGATATCTTGCGTCGCAAATGTTCCAAGATCCGAAGGACTTGTTTCAGTCGGAATTATGCAAGTGAACGCAGCTGCAGGGTCAGAAGAAAGTTGGACGAGAACACCGTCTCGGTTCAAGGTCACGTTATTGCGTGCGTGCGCATTGATCGCTAGGGTTAAAATGCATAAGCTCAATAGTATTAATTTTTTCATAAAAGACCTTTTTGCATAAATATACTCCAATACCACATAATTAAATGTGAGGCGTAGGTTGTAATGATATTATCTCTAAAACATTGGCATTGTAGCACAGGTCTCGAAAGTCTTTCTCTACACAAATGTCTAAATAAAATTTCTTGCAAATTTGTATTGAGGTTCGACAGTGCTTTATATAGGAATGATTTCGAGGCACTCATAAATCAAAAAGGACTGCGTTTAAGGCAGTCCTTTGAGAATGTCTAATCTGTACTGGAAAAAGTTATTACTGACAGCTGACCGGGCCACCCCAGCCAAAGAACATTCCTGAACCACGAACCTGATTTTTCTTATCAAGAAATTCCGCAGTACGAACACCAGCCGCATCATCATCGAAATTTCCCGCGGTGTAGATAATAACATTTCTAATTGTAGCTGGGTTGAGACCCGTTGTTTTTAGGATTTGTTGGACTCCGCCAACTTGAAGTGCGCTTTTCAAAGTAACGATCTGCTTGACCGTTGCTATCGGCCTTTGTTCACCTGAACCGACCAGATAAGAGACGAGCTGACCAGATTTTTCAACGACTTTGATTCCGATATTGATAGTTTCATTTTGATCTGCGGAAAGTACTGATTTGCATTCAAATACAACATTTGAGGTTTGTGCATGAGCTGACAAAGCCATGGCGAGGATGATAGGTACCATTAATCTTTTCATATTTTTCTCCAATTTAAAGTGGGTTCTTAGCTCTTGAGCATCGTATCTAATTCGCCGGAATCATCAAGCGCCTTGAGATCGGTGTAGCCGCCAACGAGTTTTCCGTTGATCACGATAATTGGAACTGTTTGCCAGCCCCATTTTTGTTTTAGATTCTGCAGGCCTGCTGCATCGTTTGTGAGATCAATCACTTCGTATTTTAAATCACGACCATTTAAAAGATTCATCGCGCGATCACAATAGGGACAAGGATTTTTTTTATAAATTACGATTTCAGCCATGGGGAGGTTCTAGCACCAGGGGCGCGCGGGTTCAACAACCCCGCGATATCAGCCTATTGCAGCAAGTTTTCCAAAGTCGACGCAAATTCCTGGGGCTTTCTGATCGCCTTAGTCTGCTGGAAAACAGCCTGTGCTTCAGGCGTCACAAAAGTTAGATTCCGCAAAAACTGCTTGGTTCGCGCTGTCGCAAAGTGATCGTTCACGTATTCGGTACTCGCTTTGAAAAAGCCCATGACTAGTGGCTTCTGCTCGGTCCATGTGGGCACAACTGGTTTTTGTTTTCGAAGCCGGGAAAATAAATGAGGGTTCTTCAAAGCAGCTCTACCAATCATAAAGCGATCGCAGCCCGTAACATCATGGCAGCGCTCGAGACTCTCCAAATCCACAATATCGCCATTTGCGATAACGGGAATCTTGATTTGCTCTTTGATCGGCTGAATCCATTCCCAATGAGCGGGGGGCTTGTAACCTTGAACCTTCGTTCGGCAGTGAACTGCTAAAGCGGAAGCGCCGGCCTCACTCAGTGCAATCGCGTTTTCTAAACACAACGAAGTGTCTTCAAAGCCAAGTCGCATTTTCGCAGTCACAGGAATGTGTGCAGGTACGGCCCGTCGCACAGCTAAAGTAATATCATGCAAGCGCTGAGGATAGCGAAGCAAGCTCGCTCCACCGTCGTGGCGATTCACGGTTTTAGCGGGGCATCCAAAATTCAAGTCAATTCCATAAGCGCCAAGTTCAGAGGCGCGCAAAGCATTCTCAGCCATGGGTTCGGGGTGTCCGCCCAAAAGCTGAACAAAAAGTGGAGTGCCGCTTCGAGTGCGAGAACCTGTGTGCAACTCAGGCGCATATCGATAAAAAACTTTGTTCGGATGAAGATTTCGGGTCACGCGCATAAATTCAGTCGTCACTTGATCGACGCCACCAAGGGAGGTAATCAAGTCCCGAAAGACCCAATCCATGACTCCTTCCATCGGAGCCAAGCTTAAAAATACCTTATCTAAATTTAAACCCAAATTTAAGAACCCAATCCACCCAATTTTTTAACAATCGCAAAATGCTCGGCCGAAACAGGCTGGATGCTAAGCCTAGAGCCCTTTTGCAAGACTACCATATCCTGTAGTTTGGAGTGGTCACGAAGTTCCTGAAGACTTACAAATTTTTTAAAAGGTAGAGCCTTGCCAACTTCGACACAAAACCAACGGGGCTTCTCTTTTGAGGCTTTGGGATCAAAATATTCTGACTTTTTATCAAACTGCAAAGGATCGGGAGCGGCGACTGATACGACCTCAGCAAGGCCAGAGACCCCAGGAATCTCGCAGGAAGAGTGGTAAAACAAAATCTGATCACCCAACTTCATCTGGTTCATCATGTAGTTGCGAGCCAAATAATTGCGAACGCCAGTCCACCAAGTTGTCTTGTCTTTTAAAAGTTGAGTCAAAGAAAAGACGTCCGGTTCAGATTTCATCAGCCAAAATTGTTGAGTCATAGGTACTTGATGCTCTAACGCTTGAAGAATTATCCCGTCAACACAGTGTCGCAAGGCTTGCGCCAAGCGCTGCGTCATGCAACACTCCTCGAGCTTATGCCGCCAAAGATTTCGAAGAGCCTGACCGCAAAGAAAAAAAGAATCGTGCTTGTGACCGGTGCAACCGCCGGAATCGGGTGGGCTACCGCTCAAGCTTTTTTGGCTGAAGGCTGCGAAGTTTGGGCCGTGGGCCGTCGGCTTGATCGCCTCAAAACTTTGCAGAAACAATATCCTAAAACCTGCATTATCGGAAAAGTCGACGTCACAGATCACGCGTCGGTTGATCAGTTTTTCAAAAAAAATCCTCCAGAAAAAATCGATATTTTGATTAACAACGCAGGTTTAGCCAAGGGCACGGCCAAGCTTCAAGAGGGTACTTTTGCTGATTGGGAAGTCATGCTAGACACCAATGTTAAGGGCCTCTTGTACGTAACAGCTAAAGTGATACCTTCACTTGTCTTAAAGCCGGGAAGTCACATCGTAAATTTAAGTTCTGTGGCAAGCCGCTGGCTTTATCCAGGCGGCGGAATTTACTGCGCAACGAAATTTGCGGTTCGCGCCTTGTCTGAAGGTTTAAGAATGGACCTGATGGGAACCGGAGTCCGAGTCACCGATATTCAGCCTGGAATGGTTGAGACGGAATTTTCCGAAGTACGCCTTGAAAACAAGAAATTGGCCGAAAAAGTTTATGCGGGCATGCAACCTTTGAAAGCGTCAGACATTGCCGAAACCATCGTTTGGTGCGTAAATAGACCCTCTCATGTGAATATTTCTGAGCTCACTGTTTTTCCTGTCGATCAAGCCGGGGTTGGTCCCCACTTCGTCAGCAGAAAAACTATGGCTGAAAAGAGTTAAACCAAAGGTTGAAGTTAAAAACTTAAACCTAACTTAAGATTAGATCTTGAGTCGAAAGTAGGAGCACCGCGATCGTGAGCGAATTTAGAATTGAAAAAGACACTATGGGTGATGTGAAAGTTCCTGCGACCGCATTATGGGGAGCACAAACTCAACG
>JANPPO010000251.1:0-8567 GCA_031428555.1 Bdellovibrionales bacterium
TGAATCCGCGGGCGATCATAAGCAAATAAACAGCTTTAGATTCCGGGTTTTGCTGAGCCCAGTAGATATAAACTGGGTAGCCTTGATCATCGAGCACGACCTGAGTTGCTGATGTCGGATGGATTTTCATGGGACCGTAATTTTTCCAGTCGGGGCTCATTTCTTTTCGAGCCTCCGCAAGCGACCAATCTTTCATTGAATTTTCTTCGCCGAAATATTGGAAGACCGGAGCCATATAAAAATTTTGGCCTAAGCGGTCGAATAAAACGCCAACATAATGAGTGGTAGCAGGATCAAGTGTTTGAGACTGGTGATAACAGACGCCTGAATACATTCCAGGAATGTGCATGGGTGCTTGAGGTTGGGAAAGAAACGAATCGTAAATGGCTTGCATCTGAGGCGTACAAGTCTTGTTATCGCATGCACCTTTCAATGTTTCTGGCGCTTCATAAGCTGCAAACGCCAGATTCGAAAAAATGCAAACGACTAACAAAATGAACTTCATACGCCTACCCGATGTTTTTTAAAAAGTTCTTACAAAATTAAAGAACAACTTCCATGAGGCCATAAATGATCGCAGTTAAAACAAAACCTGCCGTGATAACACCTTTTACAGTTGTTAAAGGTCCAAGCTTTCCCTTAAGTCCGTTGAATGCAATAGCACCAACGATCACAACTAAAAGTCCGTACCAAACGCCCGCTTTAGAAACGTCAATTTGGATTGGCAAATGTGGAGCCGCGCCCATGAAGAAAAGCATTGGGATTGAAAGCATTGTGTTTGTTCTTGAAGCGAGCAACGCTTGACCGGCCAATGCAGGCACCGCAGGATTTGCAGCTTGCCCTTTTGCTACGTTTTCAGCATTTGCAATAATTTGCTTTTGCTTTGGCCAGATCACGAGCCAAACATTCAAGAACATGACGATTCCCATCAAACTGCCTGTGAGAATTTTAACTCCCCAGTCACTGTTGATCGTAAAGCCCGTGTAAGATGCTGTGTGAAGCATCAAAATACCTGTTACGAAAGTCCACATCGCTCCCCAACGAAACCAATAAAGTGCTACGGGAAACAGCTTTTGTTGAGCCATAGACTTTGTTGGAGCATCGACTGCCGCCATGAATGCACCTTGCGTGAAATTAAAGTAGTAAAGGTGACCGATCCACATGACGCCGAAAAAGAAATGGAGCCACTTTAATAAAAAGTGAATTCCAGGATAAGTGAAAATAGCTAATTCCATGAAGTTAACCCCTGTGTTGTTAGATTAAGGTAACCACAGGATGAGACAAAGATGTCACCTTGTCATGCAATATCTGTTTGGAGTGCTCCTGGTCATTAATCGCTGATCTTCCAATTCGTCCATCAGCAACAAATGCCAGAAGACTCCACAGAAGAGTTCTCTATCTTGAGCTTGCTTAACAGAAGGCTCTTCAGGAACTCTTGATACAAAAAACTGATCTCTAAACTACTTCTTTAATTTGTCGTCGAAGATCATCTTCAACTTCTCTCATGTAAGTTTTGATGAATACTTCGCCCAACTCAACACCTTTTACTTTATAAAGCTTTGCCAGCTTATTTAAAGATTTAACGGGTGGATGAGATAAGCCACGCTCCCAGTTACTGATAAACTGAGGAGATGTGTATCCAAGCTTCGAAGACACTTGAGTTTGTGAGTAACCTGCTTTTTCGCGACACTTCTTTAAATAATGAGCTAATGGTGAACTGTTATACATAGTATTTTCCTCTTCTCTCTATTCATCCTTGATTAGTATCCCTGCTTCTAAATTAATAGTAATCGACTTGAACGTTAGCTGAGGAGTCTTTTTATTCTGTTTATCAACAGTATCTAGAGATCATTTTTCAGAGGAGATTTCGAGATTCCGCAAGATTTTTTTGGAGCAGAAAGTGAAATAAAAAAGTAATCAGATCCATAATCACCAATTGCCGAAAGGGACATTCTGAACCTTAATGTTTTCCATGTGCCAGCAAAAGATTGCTCGGTTAACGATGCGATTGTGAAAGTTAAAAACTCGATTTGATCAGCCGAACTTTTTTCGGCTTTGCCGCATTCAAGCATGGTCTCAGGTAAATTTGAGTCTATTTGGTACTTACAGTCTTTTATATTCCATTCAGCCCAGAACTGATCTCCTAATGGCCTTAACTGCCCCGTCTGATATTTCAAGTGAGTTAAACTAGATTCACTCACAGGAATATCCATCATTGTTAAATAAGAGTAACCAAGCGGACTATAAACAAAAAGTTTCACCCTTTGTTCGCTCAATGTGAGTTCAAATCTGACGTCTCGGGGATTTTGTTGGCAGTAAAGCTGAAGAGCG
Organism: Bdellovibrionales bacterium; assembly: GCA_031428555.1. Classification (GTDB taxonomy): domain Bacteria; phylum Bdellovibrionota; class Bdellovibrionia; order Bdellovibrionales; family Bdellovibrionaceae. The sequence goes on from JANPPO010000251.1 coordinate 2,332, forward strand.
AAGGTTTTCTGCGCAACGAATAGGATCGATAATAGAATCAATTTTTTCATTAAGCTCCGCCTCATGCGTGATTTAACATAAATTGGTTTAAATGCAAGGTGACAAAAAAACCTGTTGCAAATGATTCGCATCTTAGGATAGCACCTTTGTTATATGAAAAATTTAATTGTCTGTTTCCTCACTTTATCTTTTGCATTCTCTGCTTCTGGCAAACCTCAATTGGGCACTCAACATTCTCACAAAGCTCATGTTCATGGGTCTGCTCAGCTTTCAATCGCTTTTGATGGCTTAGTTGGAAAACTTGAATTCGAAAGCCCGGCTGAATCGACTGTCGGATTCGAGCATCTTGCCAGAACTGATGAACAAAAGAAAAAAGTCCAAGACACACTCGATCTCTTAAAATCAAAAATGAATGAGATGGTTCTTTTTAAATCTGATCTTGACTGCGTACTCAATTCAACTTCGACAAAAGTTGAAACGAGTCAGGAAGGCAATCATTCCGAGACTCATGCTACTTTTGATTTAGTATGTAATAAGTCACCCAAAGGGACAGAACTGACCTTTCAATTCACAAAGTTTTTCCCGAAATTGAAAAAAGTAGAGGCTCAAGTGTTGATAGATGATCTCCAAAAGAGCATGAAAGTAACCAAAAGCCCCACGATACTCGAGCTTAAATAAATTACTTAGGCTAACTGATTCTAAATGCAATTCATTTGCAATTCGATTTTATCTGTAGGATAAGAGTCTTCTTCGCGAGGTAAAATACTTTGGCTCAACAATCTACAAGTTCAAACGCAAACTCAAGCGCTTTAGTTCCTCATCTGCTTGAAAAGCTATCACAATCTCAGGTGAAATTGACTCGCCAAAGGAAACTCATTATTGAAAAAATGGCTACTTTCAAAAGTCCATTTGGCGCAGAGGATCTCTATTTAAAAGGTCTTAAGCGAGCAGGAATCGACCTTGCGACAATTTATCGAACTCTCAACTTGTTTGCCGAAAAAAACTGGATCTCTCGAATTGGCATGAGTGATGATCACGCTCGTTATGTGATAAAACCCACCTCAAGTCATTTGCACACTTTGCTTTGCAAGTCTTGTCATCGGATCGAACATCTCAGTGGGTGCTTTGTCGAAAAGCAACACGAAGAGCTTCAGAAAAAAGGGTTCACAGCACTGTCACACAAAGTCGAGTTTGTTGGCCTTTGTCCTGATTGCAAACCGGAAGCGAGGGCCTAATTATGATACAAGAGCCCGCTTTAAAAATTCAAAACTTATCGGTTGGTTATGACAGAGTTCTGATTCGCGATTTCAATTGTGAACTTAATATCGGTGATCGGTTGATCATCTATGGGTCAAATGGAACTGGCAAATCGACTTTACTTCAATCGATCCTAAAACCCGTTCACCAAATTAAGAATCAAGTTCAGTGGACAATACCGCAAGAACAAATTCTTTTCCTTCAACAACAACCGGCGTTTCATTCTCAAACACCGGATGATGTGGAAAATTATTTACTTAATATCTTGTTTTTCAAGAAACCGCTTTCAAAGCCGACCTCAGTGGACCTTGAAAAAGTAAGAAATGTTCAATTAAAATTAAGCTTGCCGAATATGCCTTTGAAAAACCTCTCAGGCGGCCAACGGCAAAAGCTTAAGATTGCCCGAGGCCTCTTGATGGAAACTCGTGCACTTTTATTAGATGAGCCATTTAATGCGATTGACCAAACGAGTACCCAAGAAATCATTCAGTGGTTAAATGAAACACGAAGCAGCATGATCCAAATTTTGGTACTTCATGACTTTGAACAAATTGAGAGACTTCAAAGCCCCGTTCTTTATGTCCAAAATGATTCTTGGGAAGTATTAGAGTTTCAAGATTGGTTTCAAAAAGTTGACCGAAGGTTTCATAGCTGGATGCATGCTGTAAAAAAGCCTACACTCATACCACGTGCTCAACTTACCGCACCATCACTCGAGTCTCCTAAATGAGCTGGCGAGAATATTTAGAACTCGACTTGGTTTACTGGTCCTGGATCGGAACCTCGCTTTTAAGTTTAAACTTTGCATTAATCGGAACAACGCTAGTCGAAAAAAAGCTAGCACTGATTGGTGATACTTTTAGTCATGCCATTTTACCGGGAGTGGTACTTGCAACTCTATTTTTAGGGAACTCGCCCTTTTCACTTTTGTTAGGCGGCTGGATTTCAGGATTTATTTTGATGGCGGCCACCCTGTTTATTTCCAAACGAAGACAAGTCTACCAGGATTCAGTTTTTGCTTTCTTAGCATTATTTTTCGTCGCGATTGGAATGATTCTTTCTTTTAAAACTAAAACTTCTCCTGAAATCTTGCATCTTCTTTTTGGACAGGTTTTATCTTTTGATCAAGAGTCAGTTATTATCACAACAGTTCTAACAGTTATTACTTTCGGACTTTTTTACTTAGGTAGAAGGCTCTGGAGCTTATGGGTTGTTGATCCACAGTTTTTAGAGACCCAAACATTAAGTCCCAAATTTCAGAAACTTATTCTTTTTGTTTCGCTATCGCTTTTGATTACGCATTTAACTTTTGGCCTCAATTCTTTAGGTGCCTTTATGACTGTTGGCTTAGTCGTGATTCCTTCACTCATCTCGCAGCAACTTTTTAATAAATTGTATAACCGTGTGATTGCATCAGGTGTTCTGGGACTGCTCGGATCTTTCGTTGGATTTGTTCTATCAATCGCTTTTGAATGGCCTTTAGGTCCTAGTGTCGTCGTCGTTTTAAGTACAACATACCTCACTATTTTGGCATTTAAACCAAGGGTCGGCGCATGAGACTTATCCAAGTTTTGATTTTAGCAATTTCAGTTTTCTCGTTTCAATCGACAGCTTTTTCTAAGGAGGCTCGCGTAGTCGTGAGCTTTTCAATTCTAGAAGATATCACAAAAAATTTACTACCTGCGCATTTCAAAGTTGATGGCATTGTTCAGGCTACTCAAGATTCCCATGGGTTTGAACCGATGGCGAAACACTTTATCCTCTTTAAAAAAGCCGACCACATTATTTTAGTGGGAGAAAACTTTGAGCCTTGGGCAGTAAGAGCCATTTCGAAAGTTCGATCAAAGGCCAAGATATATTATGTTACCAAGAATGCTCAGCTTATTCCGCTTGGTGAAAAGGCGGATCAGCATTCTCATCACCACCATAATCATCACTCAAAATTTGATCCACACTTCTGGCTCAGCCCTGAAGTCTCAATCCCCGTTATTGAGGATCTATCTCAGTATTTGCAAACAGCCTATCCCGCATCGGCTACTGAGATTAAAGCTCGAACTTTAATTTACATCGCGAGTTTAAGAGAATTGCAGAACCGCTATAAACAGGAATTTTCTAAGATCCCTGAAAGCGAGCGCCAGATGGTGATGGCTCATAACTCTTTCCAATATTTTGGTAGACAGTTTCAAGTAAAGGTGGACTCACCTCTTGATACTTCGCAAGAGGGCGAAAGTTCTTTGCAAAAGGTAACAAGTTTAATCAAGAAAATTAAAACTCAAAAAATTAAGAGTCTATTTTATGAAAAATCGTCTCCAGAAAACTTGATGAAAAGTATTTCGAAAGAAACTGGCGTGGCTGTGAGCGGCGTTCTTTACTCGGATTGTTTATCTGATAAACAAGACGCTAATACTTACCTGAAGATGCTTGAGTATAACTTTAGTTTGATATTGAAATCGATGAAAGGGCAGAACTTATGAAAGAACTGAAAACTCCTGTTACCGTGTTAACTGGATTCTTAGGTGCAGGTAAAACGACACTTTTGAATTATATCCTAACTGCTAAGCACGGAAAGCGCATTGCCGTTATTGAAAACGAGTACGGTGAAATCGGTGTTGATCACAATATCGTTGTAAACGCTGATGAAGAAATATTTGAAATGAATAACGGTTGCATCTGTTGCACAGTTCGTGGCGATTTGATTCGAATCCTGAACCAATTAAGTAAGAAGAAAGATCGATTTGATTATGTGTTAATCGAAACGACAGGTCTTGCCGATCCGGCCCCGGTTGCCCAGACTTTTTTCGTTGATGAAGACATAAAGAAGAATTTTAGACTTGATGGTATCGTAACCGTAGTTGATGCACTTCACATTAAGCAACACTGGGATGACCGTGAATCACAACAACAAATAGGTTTCGCAGATGTTTTGATTTTAAATAAAACAGATTTAGTTAACTCAAACGATCTTCCGGTTTTAAAAGAAAAAATTCAGGCGCTGAACGGCCTTGCGCAAATCTTTGAAACTAAAAATTCAAATATTGATTTGGATAAGATTCTAAATATCGGTGGTTTTGATCTGGACCGTACTTTGGAAGCTCATCCTGATTTCTTGGAAGGCAAACATCATCACCATCAAAAAGTGGGATCAGTCGGACTTACAATGGACGGATTTGTTAATATCGAAAAGTTTCAGGCTTGGATTTCTCAAATCTTGCAAACTCAAGGAGCGGATATTTTCAGATCTAAAGGAATTATCGCGCTTCCGAACGAAAAAAGAAAATACGTTTTCCAAGGTGTTCACATGCAACTTGATGGCAACTTAGGCCCTGAGTGGAAAGAAAACGAAAAGCCAATTACGCAGCTGGTTTTCATTGGTCGAAATCTAAACCGTGAACAACTCCAATCTGGATTAAACACATGTCGACTGAGCTAGACCAATTTCAAATTCCTATCATTCGTCCTAAATGGCTCAGTGTCACGACTGAACCTGTTGCTCATCTGGAAGAAGCGTCAGACGGCAAAAGTTTGATAGCAGCACTGGCAGATGGCTCTATTCGCCAAATCGAGGCAAGTTCTGGCGAAACACTCTTCGAAACTGTTGCGCACGGAATGGGTGTCTTAAGTATTTCAATGAGTCCCGATAAAAATTTGTTAGCGACAACGGGCGAAGATAATCAGTTAAAAGTCTGGGATCTTTCGGAAAAGAAAGCGGTTTTCACCTTTAAAGGCAAAGCTTGGATTGAAAATGCCAAGTGGATTCATCACAAATTATTTTTTTCTTCCGGCAAAAGTCTTTACACATGGGAAGAAGGACAAGCTGAACCTTCGCTTGTGACAACTTGGGAAAATTCCATTTCTGATTTTGTTTTAAAAAACGACGATGAACTGGCTGTTTGTGGCTACTCGAGACTTTCAATCTACGATTTGGAAACTTTTGCCGAGACCCAGACTTTCAATTGGAAGGGTCAACTTTTCAAACTGACTTTTTCTCCGAATGAACGATTTGCAGTTTGTGCTTCGAATGATCTTACGATTCATATTTGGGATCTGAAAAAAAATAAAGACCTGACGATGCGTGGCTTTGTTTCGAAAATCAGAGATCTTCATTTCAGACCCGATGGACTTTACATGGCCAATAGCTCTGGACCCGAAGTCATTGTTTGGGATTACATGGAGCCAGGTCCCGCCAACAAAAAACCGACTATTTTAGGACCCTTAGAAAAAGATGTTCAATTCGTTCGTTACCAACACAAAGGGAAAACTTTGGCCACATTCGGCGAAGATGGCGTCGTCGTTTTTTGGAGACCCGATCTCTTCGGCGAAAAGCCCCTAGCGATTGCGGGCATTCGCGATCAAGCGATTTCAGCCGCCCTTTGGACAAAAGACGACAAACATGTCGTAACCGGATTACAGACTGGATACGTAGCCCTTTACCCCACACCTGAAGTAAAGGATTAAGTTTCAGCTATGTTCAAAGGAAATGTGCTTTTAGTTAAGAATTATCTGAAGCCCGAGACCAGACTCAAGGCGCTCCAAGAAATTTTATCTTATCGGCCCATCTGGGAAAATCGCTTTTCAGAAAGTAATCCTCCACCCAAAGGCGAAAAAAACCGAATGCTTCTGCGCCCGGTTTATTGGCTCGGCAATTGGCAGTTCGCTTGTTTAAATTACTATCATCCGCCAAAAGGAATTGAATTTCGCTGCGTAAAAGCTGAGACCTACCCGCCTATTTTACAAAAAGTTGTAAACGACATCGAAGCCCGAGTAAAAGATAATTGGCCTCAAAAAGATATCCCACCTGGCTGGCACTTAAATACCTGTCTGATTAACTACTACGGCTCAAAAATTGAAAACGGCAAAAAAATTGATGCTGCTCGAGTTGGTGAACACAAAGATTTCGAACCCGGTCCCGTAGGTTCAGTTTCCTTCGGGGAAAAGGCTTTATTCCAATTCGTTCAAAGCTCCGGGAAAAATTCCCGAAG
>JANPPO010000252.1:0-9756 GCA_031428555.1 Bdellovibrionales bacterium
ACGAAGTTGACTGTACCGCACGAGCTCGAACCTACCAGAATACTGAGTCCTGAACTGAATAAAGTTCCTCGAATTGTGAGGGTACCACCGCCAGCGGTCGGAGATGTTGTCGGCGAAACAGAAGTGATGCTTACAACCGGAACAGGATTTATGAAGGATGTGCTATCACCACCACAGCCAGCAAAGAACAAAAGTAGAATGGCGTATTTCATTATTTAATTTGATCACACCAACCGACAGACCGCCAAGTCTAGATTAATTTATTTAAATATCCCGTATCATCTCAAGGCGTTGGACTCGTAAAAATTGACAAAATTAAATTTAGAAAATTGTTGTCGCTACGCCGCTTTATCAAAGCCGATGCGGCTCATCTTGCCCCAGGTTTTGTTGCCGCGGGCATAATCGGAAAGGCCCTTCAGTCGCCAGAATAAAGTCAGCTGCCGGTAACCGAAGGCTTCAACAAAACTAATTGCAACGAGCGCAAGGAATTGGCGAAACTTCGGATATTTTGAAAAATAAATCTCGCCCATCAAGACTGATGCGATATTCATTAAAACACCGTAGAAGATTCCTGCCACAAAATAGAGAACGATCGAAGTCGAATCTAAAATTCCAAAATAAGCACCTAAAGCAAGGCAGATAAGGGAGATGATTTCTAAAACCGGCCCCAGCAATTCGACAAAGAAAAAATAAGGCATGGCGATTAATCCAAGTGCGCCGTATTTTGGGTTTAAGAGCATATCTTTATTCTTCATTAATGTATCAGCGAGTCCGCGCTGCCAGCGATTTCGTTGGCGCCCTAGAATTTCTAAAGAATCAGGTGCTTCGGTCCAACAAACTGGATCCGGCACAAATACCACTTGATAACGGCGTCGCTGATTTCGGAAGTGGCGATGAATTCTAACTACAAGCTCCATATCTTCGCCAACGGAGCCCTCTAGATATCCGCCAATTTCTTGAATCGAAGCTTTTGAAAATAGTCCGAATGCGCCAGAGATCACAAGGGTTGAGTTTATAACGTTCCAACCAATACGCCCACACAAGAAAGCTCGCGTATATTCGATCACTTGCATAAGTGGTAAGAACTTACCTGGTAAATTTGCCTCGACGACGCGACCGTGTTTGATCTGTGAGCCATTTACAATTCGAACAGTTCCCCCACTTGCAATCGTGATCTCGGGCTCGTGAATGAACGGCACAACAATTCGAGAAAGCGCATCCAGTTCAAGTAACGAGTCTGAATCAACAGCGCAAAAAATTCCGTATTGCGAAAAGCCAATACCGACATTCAGCGCATCGGCTTTGCCACCGTTTTCTTTGTCGATAACTAAAAGATTGGGATGAAGCTTTGAGCGATAAGTACCGCGAATTTTAGTTTTCGAAAGACGAGCATCGTAAAACACAGTTTTCTGTTCAAGAAGAAAAACTTCTTTTAAACGCTCGAGCGTTTTATCACTTGAGCCATCATTAATTACAACGATTTCATAAGTCGGATAGTGCAGCATCAGAAAGGATTTTACTGATTCGATGATTGTGGCTTCTTCATTGTAGGCAGGGGCAAGCACAGAAATGCCGGGTGCAAAAACGGAGAATCGATCTTGAATGCTTTCAATTAGGAGTCTTGATTTCATTTGCTGCCTGATTGAAAAGATCGCGACGAATAATAAAGCTAAGAAAACAGTATTGACTGCGAAATAATAATAGATAGAACCTTCAAACACAGTAATAACTAAATCTTTTAAAAAAGTAAGATCCATCGTCATGCGGCCTGCCGTTGGCTTGCGATAAACTGCATGGCCCTACGCACTTCAACAGATAAATCTTCGTTCAAAGTTTGCAGATCTTCGGTTGAAAACGAACCGCCAACTTCTTGAATAAAGTAAATACTCGTAGCGCGAACTCTTGGCGAAGAATGACGCAAAGTCTGCATCGCTAAAGCTAGGCCTGCAGGATCAGCAATTTTTCTTAAGCCCTGAAGAACTTCTGTGATCAATTCATCAGAAAATAGCTCGGGTGAATTCATAATTTGAAGAAATACATTTGAAGCCTCGACCGCTCTTAAATCACCAAGTACGACAACACAGGCAACAGCGATTGGTGATTCTGGGTTTTTTTCTAAGTAAGAAATGATGCGCTCTAGGCCTGAGTTTGTTCCAATATTCGAAAGAACTTCAATTGCGGCTTCGCGACGTCGTCCTCCGACTCGAACAAGAGTTGAGAAAAGAAGTTCATCATCAATTTCAACCGGTAGTCGACTGATCGCCCGAGTTGCACAAAGTGCGACAAGTGGATGTTGATCGCTCATGCTATGAACGAATGCTTCGCGATTTTCAGGAAGTAAAAGGAGGTCCATTCGAATTAGCGAACTTAATCGAACACCCCAAGATCGCGAATGAAGTAGATTTCGATCTTTCTTAAGAAAGCCAGCGCGAGTGTAAAGACCAATAAGCTCATCACGCTCTTGCCCCGATAACAGTCTGATTTGATGCAAGATTACATCTCTAAAAATTGTAGTCTGCCAAAATTCAAGTTTGAGAGAATTTAATTTAGAAGTATTCGATTCGAAAAGAAATTCGATTAGAATCTTATTGAACTCATCTTCTTTTGAGAGGCGATGCTTCGTCCAAATAGCTCGCCCAATCAGAAATAGTCCTGTTGCGATAATTCCAAAGAAAAGCATGATGGCCTGAACGAAAACAATCAGGCCTATAATTCCATATTGATTAAGATATTCTAACGAGAGGTTATCCACTTTTCGTGGCCGATGCGGCGTTTCGGCTCAGAACAAGTTGTATGCGAGCAAGAAGTACAGACGGGCTAAACGGCTTTTTAATAAAGTCTTCAGCTCCGCACTCGAGCCCTCGAAGAACTTCTTCTTCTTTTTGCAAAGCAGTCAGCACAATAGTTGGTGGAAGACATTTTTCAGTTTTCAATCTGACCAGAAGTTCGAAACCAGACATTCCAGGCATCATAACGTCTGTTATAAGAAGTGAAGGGGTAAATCCGCCTTTAAGTATTTCAAAAGCTTTTGCGCCGTCATCAATCCAGCTAAATTTATATCCAACTTTTGTCAGAAGAGCGGATAGGATGCGCGCATAAATAAGTCCGTCTTCAACAAGAAATATGTGAACTTCGCCCGGTTGAACTTTTGTATCTGGTGTATGTCGAAAAGAATCCATGTTTTCTTTTCGGTATTAGATAGTGACGACTTGAAACAGTGGCGCCTTTTTTTAGAAACGTTTTTCGATTGCCCCGCTATAAGTCCAATCGCCTCGGTATGTACCAGCTCTGATTTCATCTTTCGAGTAGCTAAGTCCCAGACTGCCAAACACTGTAGCGGTCAGCGATTGATAAAGGTCTAGGCTGCCTCCGGATGATTTTAGGACAGCGATATTTCCTGCCGTCACCAAGGTCGGTGATTCTCCGGCAGATGCCGAAATTGAAACATAATTTTCGTTACCGTAATAACGACGGATTTGCATCCGGCCCGAGTAGGAATCGCCGGCTTCATCAGGAACTACGTTTGCCCGGAATAGATAATAATAATTGCCGATATATTTTCCTACGGTTCCCGTATAAATTCGCACGATTGATTGATCGAATTCAAGATACCGGTTTCCAAGTGATGCCTCCCAAGCATTACCTAAATTTTGAAAAATCTCGAATCCATAACGCTGGCTAGGAAAGATCGAATCACTTGATCTGCCAGCGTTAAGATAAAGGTATGTACCATCGCGGATTCGCGGGTAGGCATCAACTTCGACTTGCGTTCCATTTGCATTAAATCGACGTGCTTGATTAACTCGCGCAATAACAGATCCAAAAGAAAATTTGCGTCCAAGCGAAACTGAATATTGATCCCACGGATCGAACCCTTCAGTCAGTTCATCGTGAGAATAAGAAATAATAGCTTTATTAAGCGGAACAACTTCAGCTGTCTCTGCCGAAATATCTGCGGGTGTAACTGCCAATGCATAAGAGCTACAAACCAAAAGCAGAATACAACTGATCAATTTTTTCTTTAAGCAACCGATGATTTTCTCCTTTTGATTGGGAGGATGGGGTTTCTCTGGAAGAGTCTAACTCTTTGATCTGGTAAAGGTAATCAGAAAAATTAATAGCGTCAGCAATTGAAATTGAATCTCCCGAATCGCTTATCAAACCAGCCACAGGTCCGTAACTCGACATTACTAAATGCGGACCAACTGGAGCAGAGTACGAAGCTTCGCCTTTGCGAGAAAAAAGTGGACGCCCTTCCCACCAATTCGCAGAAGCAATACTATAACCAAGAAGCGAAGCAAGAGTAGGCGCGATATCAGTCGAAAACGTGACATCCTGACGAGGAATCTGCTCTTGCATGGATTTGGGTAACCGAATCAGAAGTGGAATTCGCATGATCTCTGGAAAAATAGTATAGGCATGTCCAAATCGTCCTTCTTCGCCAAGCGAATCTCCGTGATCAGAAGTAAGAATGATCAGGCTTTTGTCATAAAGATTATTTAATTTGAGCTGATCAATAAAATTTCCAAAACAAACATCAAGGTCACGTAAGGCCATTGCGTAAGGAACATGAAATCCGGTTGGAATTTTCTGATCTGCCGAATTGGGAACCGCATTTCGAGCAAGAACCGAGACGTGAATATTTTGTGATTGCGAAAAAGCGAAAGGGCGTAAAGATGGATTTTTTTTAAGTCGAGTCACGATTTCATCAGTTGTTTTACAAAAGTCTAATTCTTGTGTCCCGACTCCGACATCTAGATCTCGATCGCGTTTTCCAGGTTTCAAAATTTCTTTTAAAATTGAATCGCGGCTTAGCCAGACATCATACTCTTCGCGCTCAATGAGCTTGTGTAAAAGATTGATTGATTCAAAAGGTTGCGGATAAATCTTATGCGGAAACATCCTGCCTGCCCAAATTGATGGTTCAGACAGCGCAGTAGCCCCGTAACGGGTGAAGGAATTCTTAAATACGGTTGCTTCATTCGCAAAACTTCTTATGTTTGGCGTGAATGAGACTTTTGAATTATAAGGAAATAGATAGTCCCGTCTTAAACTATCAATAACAAAAATAAATATCAAAGGATGCGGGCGATTCATTGTAACAGCTGGCCTAAGTTCGATCTCTTGAAGATTTACGACCTGACTGCTTGGCAAATTCGTACGAGATTGAAGTTCTGCAAAGAAAGTAGACTCGGAATATTCTGGGAATAAAACCGGCTTCGTGAGCATAAAAACAGGATCATTCAAACGAACTCCCTGAATTTTTTCTTGAAAAAATCTAATCGAAATAATCCCAAGCAGAACAAGGATGGATAAGCTGGTAATAATCAAATTTCGTAACTTTTTGTTGGGAACAGCTTCTTTTGACGAGCCAAGATCTGGAACAATCAGAACAATAATAAGAAAACTTACGATAAAAAACCCAAAAGCAACTGACTTCTGAATTAAGCCATTCCAATCATTACCACTAACAGTTCGTTGCAAGAACCAGTAGCCGATAGCTAAAAGGATAAGGCCGGTAAGTTCCAATCTTCTTGGGAAAACGCCCCGCAAAATTTGGCGAAGCGAATGAAGATCTTCGCTATTGTCGCTAAAAGAAGTACGCGCGCCAATTCCAACGAGCGTAAAACTGAGTGCGCTTGCAAAGACAAAACTCCAACACCAGGCAAAAGGACCAAAGAAAGCAATTGAGCCACAGAAGTGATTAACTACGAAGACTCCAATTAGAAATGTAAGACCAACAGAATAAAAAACTAAAGCGCTTTGTAAAGATAATCGCGCACTATTGATAAATTGCTCGAATAACGCAGTAATAGACCCAACTAATAGAGCTGCCGCGGCTGTCGTAACCAAAGTTTCAACACCGAAAGAATCGTAAGTCAGCGCTGAAATGATGGCCGTGAAAAGACCTGCTAGAGTTGCGCTTAACATAACGCACGATGGGCTTAGTGGATACGCACGTCGTTCCGAAACATCACGAAGAGTAAAAAAACCAAGCCAAAGCGGCGGCAAAAGGCAGACGAAACTTAAAATCAGTGAACTGTTATCATTGGTAATTCGATTCGGAAGAATCCAAATTCCAATGAAAAGTGCTGCTGCACCAACAATTAAAAGTTCACGCCGATCTTCGATCGTTATTGTTTTGCGTTTTTCAAATCTCAAAATAAAAATAATCAGAAAGATTGTTAGGGTTGTCAGTAAGACTGGTTGCAAACGTCCGAAGTGCTGTACGGCCGGTATCAAATTAATTGAAATAACCTGTCGATAGGTGAACGGAACGTAAGCCAGCAATGAATAAAGACTTGTTAAAATCCAAGTGATTGCGACCACAATTCTTAATATAGAACCGATTAACTTCACTTGTTACCTTCGCGTTTCAGCAGATTTTCGTACGCATCTTTGATCTCGGAATTGTCTGGATGGTTTCGAAGTGCTTGTTCAAAAATTGCCCGTGCAAGATCTTTTTGATTCGTGCGTGCTGCTGCAAGTCCTGCAATCAGTTCGGCATCTGCAACACCTGGTTTGGCTTTAATGTAAGCACTGATCTCTTGCCAAGCTTGCTCATTTTTACCAAGCCGAAGTAAAACGCGTGCGTGTCCAATCACGAAGTCGCCGTAACTTGGAAATGAAGCTATTCCGGATTTATATTGCTGAAGGGCTGAGTCGAGTTTTTCAGCTCTCTCTGTTGCTAAGGCCAATTCGAAAATAAAATCGGAATTTGTAGGCTCAAGGCTTAAGCATCGATTTGCAGAATCGAGCATTTTTTCTTGGTTGCGGGCTTTCCAATAGGCGTGCGTGATTTCAGGGCAAGCTTCGCCTGGATTTGGCGACGAAAGTAGAAATCTTTCTAGATAATTTGCTGATTCGGCATGTTCATTCAGTTCGCTTGCGAGCTTAGCCGCTTGGTGAAGATAGATATGATTACTGGGAAAAAGTTTAAGTAGTTCATTTGTTTCATTGAGTGCGCTAGCAGGATCATTTTTTTCAATGAACATCCTAACATTTTTCATCATTTCAGCCGGTGATTTTTGAATAGGTAGATAAATTCTGCCTATAGAAACAAGAGTCACCGCTATTAGGAGGGGGATTAACCAGCTGAACCAATATGGTATGTAGCTGCCCCAGTTTCTATTTTGCTTTTCAGAATTTGTAATATACATCTCAATCGAGCATGTTGCTTTTTTTCGACGAATTCAATTGAGATGTGCTGTTCTTGACTCGGGCGATTACAAAATCAAAAAGCAGAAATTACTGCTGTGTATTTTAACTGCTCAAGTTTCTCCACCATGCTTTTCACTAAACGTGGTGGAGAATTTCGATCTAATTCAAATCATACCGATCAGCGTTCATTACTTTTGTCCAAGCGGCTACGAAATCGGTCACGAATTTTCCTGAAGCATCGTCTGCTGCATAAACTTCAGCGATGGCTCTGAGTTCCGAGTTTGAGCCGAACATTAAATCGACTCTGGTTCCTGACCATCTTTCTTTTCCAGTCTTGCGGTCGATACCGACGTATTCTCCTGGGACTGAAGTTGGTTTCCACTCTGTACCCATATCGAGTAGCTGCGTGAAGAATTCATTCGTCAGCGTGGCAGGCTTCGAATTGAAATCACCATGCTTAACTTGTCGATGATTGGTATTAAGTGCCCGCATTCCGCCGACTAAAACTGTCACTTCTGGTGCAGTTAAATTCATCAAGTTCGCGCGATCAATAAGCATTTCTGCTGCGTGAAGTCCTGCGCCCTCTTTTGAGTAATTGCGAAATCCATCAGCCGTCGGTTCAAGCACTGCAAATGATTCTTGATCAGTTTGTTCTTGAGTTGCATCTACGCGACCCGGAGTAAACGGAACTTTCACAGAATGACCGCCTTTTTTAGCGCCTTCTTCAATCGCGACACAACCACTAAGGACGATTAAATCTGCCATTGAAACTTGCTTGCCACCTTTGTTGAAAGTTTTTTGAACGTCTTCTAATTTTGCTAAAACTTTTGCTAACTCTGAAGGTTCGTTCACTTCCCAATTTTTTTGTGGAGCAAGGCGGATCCGCGCCCCGTTTGCGCCACCACGTAAATCAGATTGTCTGAATGTCGAAGCTGAAGCCCATGCCGTCGTCACCAATTGAGGAATCGACAAACCGGTTTTTAGAATTTCTTTTTTCAAAGTTTCAATATCGCTAGCTTCGATAACGGGTCCTTGCGCTTTCGGAAGAGGATCCTGCCAGATTAATTCTTCTTTCGGAGCTTCAGGGCCCAAGTACCGAATCGAAGGACCCATGTCTCTGTGAGTAAGCTTAAACCAAGCGCGCGCAAAGGCATCAGCAAACGCTGCGTGATCTTTATGAAAGCGTCTAGAAATCGCTTCGTACTTTTTATCAAATTTCAGTCCCAAATCAGCAGTTGTCATCATTGGGCGATGTTTAATTTTTGGATCATGCGCATCCGGGATCATATCTTTTTCTTCGCAATTTTTTGCAGCCCACTGATGAGCACCCGCTGGACTTTTCACAAGCTCCCAATCGTACTTAAACATCATCTCAAAATATCCGTTATCCCAAGTTGTTGGATTTGGTTTCCACGCACCTTCGATTCCACTTGTTGTGGTGTGAATACCTTTACCGGTCTCGAAATTATTGATCCAACCAAAACCCATGTGATGAAGATCTGAACCTTCAGGCTCAGTACCGACGTGTTTTGGATCACCAGCGCCGTGAGCTTTTCCGAAAGTATGTCCACCTGCTACGAGTGCAACAGTTTCTTCATCGTTCATCGCCATTCGGGCAAAAGTTTCGCGGATATCGCGAGCTGAAGCAACTGGATCAGGCTTTCCATTTGGTCCTTCAGGGTTTACGTAGATAAGCCCCATTTGCACGGCTGCTAAAGGATTATCAAGTTCGCGATCTCCGTTGTAACGTTTGTCTCCCATCCATTCAGTTTCTGAACCCCAGAAAATATCTTCACCTGGTTCCCAAGTATCAGCGCGACCACCAGCAAAACCGAAAGTTTTAAATCCCATTGATTCAAGCGCTGCATTTCCTGCAAGGATCATCAAATCCGCCCAAGAAATTTGACGACCATATTTCTTTTTGATGGGCCACAATAGTCTACGAGCTTTATCTAGATTTCCATTATCAGGCCAGCTGTTAAGCGGAGCAAATCGTTGTCCACCTGATCTTGAACCACCACGACCATCGAAAGTTCGATATGTACCTGCACTATGCCAAGCCATACGAATAAAAAGACCCCCGTAGTGTCCCCAGTCAGCTGGCCACCAAGGTTGAGAATCCGTCATCAATGAATGAAGATCTTTTTTGAGAGCTTTGTAATCAAGTTTTTCAAATTCTTTTTTGTAATTAAAAGCTGCATCCATCGGATTAGATTTTGAAGAATGTTGATGTAAAATTCTTAAGTTCAGCTGCTTAGGCCACCAGTGACGATTCGATTGAGAACTGTTGACAGTATTTTGAACGCGACCGGTTGAAAACGGACACTTCGGTTTTTCGGTTTCCATAGAATTCCCCTTTGATTTTCTTTAAACAAATTTAGAGCGCCCGTCATTTCAGCGCAATTGAATTTCGAAAGCGCGTGGGGCATGGGGTCACAACAATTAGAGAAGTTTAATGTAACTTCAATTGCTGCATAAAAAGGCAAGCCCCATTAAGGAATAAAAAATGAGTATTATTAAAATTTCTGAATTCACAAAAAAAGTCATGCAGCAGATTCTTAAAATTCCTAAAGGAAAAGTAGCAACGTATAAACA
>JANPPO010000253.1:0-5436 GCA_031428555.1 Bdellovibrionales bacterium
TTTAAATGAAAATGATTCTTTTATCGATCGTGTTACTAACTGCAACTTCAAGCTTTGCTATCATGGCTCCAACAGGTGAATACGTAGAAATGACCTGTGTATCGGTAGAGAAAAATCGCGCCTTCACAGTCAATCTTATGAGAGTTGCAAAAAATGATGACTTAAAAATGGTTTTAAACGCAAAAGGGCAAGCTCCAAGAACTTATGTTAACGTGAATGAGCAAGTTTCTGATAGAATTGGTGCGCCAGTCACTTATTCGGCTCGTGTACCAGGTGGAATGGTTAAATTAGAAGTGAACTTTACAACTTCCCCATCTCCAAAGGGCAGAAAAGGTTTTTTCGTTTCTCAAGTTTACGGAAAAGCGACTAAGACTCAGCTACTTTGCAACACGATCAATTATTAATTGCTTCAATTAAAATTTAAATTCTGAAATTAAAAAACCAGCTTCAAAAGAGCTGGTTTTTTATGAGCTCGCAGATTGGTATTTGCTTAAAGCGAATTTCCAAAATCGACTCGATAACCATAATGATAAAGGTGCTGCTGCTAAACTCCAGACGTAAACCCATGTTTCAGGCGGATCCAAGATGGCTCGGGCTGGAACACTTGCAATTAGGCCAACGGGAAGAATCGTTAAAATAATTATCTGCAGCCAGCGCAAATAGATCGAGTCCGGTCGCATGCCTAAGCGATAAAGCTGGTACCAGACGAACTGTAGGTTATCTGCTCTGACAAGAATGACTGACAAGGCGGCCATGCAAAATCTGATCGAGTAAAGAATCGTAAATCCGCATGGCACTAATAGGAAAATCCAAAGCGATCTTCCCCAAGAAACTTCCTGCAAATTTAAAAGACTACTGACAAACCATCCAGTTGCAATCATCAGGTTTCCGAAGCACGAGACCGAAACTTTTTGAAAGCTGATCATGAATTGAGAGTTTACGGGTTTTGTTAATAATAGATCAAGTTCGCCCTTGCGTACTTTTTCAGAAAACTTGTCCAAATTTTCCTGAAGGAAGATCATGTACATTGCATCAATAATAAATAAGACGCCTAAGAAAACTCTAGTTTGATAAACGTCCCAGGTGCCGATTAGTTTTGTATGTAGAAAAAGTACTTCAAATGTGAAAACCTGGGCCGCATACCAAATGATATCATTAAAAATTTTCATTGCGAAATTGAGTCTGAATTCAATTTCAGCGATGGCGCTGGCTTTAAAAAATGCACGATAAAGGATGAAGTATTTTTTAAACATTTCTTTGAGTGTTGTCTTATGCGCCGGTGCCAGCATATTGCTTCATCCCTTTCCGCCATAAGAAAAATCCTAAAACAGAAACAATAACCAAACCTATGGTTGTAGTTTGGAAACCCTGAATTAAAACTGAACTATCAATTCTTCCGGTGATGTAACCGACGGGAATGTAAACGCCGCAACTAAACGGTAAAGCTAAAAATAAATTTTTGATATTCTCTGGCATCAAGTCGAGCGGAAAAAGTTCGCCCGTTAAAAGCCAAAGCGCTAAATTTTTGGTAACAGTCAAAGAATTTACTTTGTTAAAAATGAACGCAAGTGAAGCAATGCAAAAGCTCATTCCGTAGACGAAAATGACGTAATAAAATATGAGCGCCATTGCCGCGGGAATTCGGCTCCACTGCGTTGGCAAATCAAAAAGAGTGATCAATGTGAGTGGAAAAATAAACGAAACAGTTGTCGTAACGAGTTTATAACCTAGAAGCTGACTTAAGTAGTATTCGTAATAATGCATGGGGCGCACAAGAAGACCATTAATTGAACCTGTATCAATTTCTTCAATCATTCGAAATTCATACATCCAGTTGACTGTGATTCTAGCGACGAAAGTTCCCCAGAGTGCGTAAGCTAGATAATAATTTTGAGTGAAGCCTGCGATCTCGATTGCTTGAGCACCTTTGAAGATAGCCATCCACAAAACCATCTCGACGATGGAATTAACCAAGGGCTGAAAGACTGAATCGAGTAGGAAATTCAGCCGGTATTCTAAATTCGAAGCAATCGCGAGTTTAAAAAACCCGAGATTCCTTCTGTAGAAAGCTGTGAATGACATGCTCGAAATCCGTTTCCTCTATTTTAAAACTTTCCAATTGTCCTTTATTGGAAACTGAATTTAAAAAGCTATTCAATTCTGATTTTGTAATTTCACTTCGCTGTTCGGGCTCGCCTTCAAATTTGTAGGTTACAATGTGAAGCTTTTCAGATTTTGCGACAAAGCCATCAACCGTGCCGTCATAAACGATACCACCCTTCGAAATTAGCAATAAGCGGTCAGCTAATTTAGCAATATCATCCATGTAGTGAGAAGTAAGAATAACGGTAGGACCGCGATTTTTTACGTATTCATTCAAAAATTCCCGAATGATCTCTTGTGCAACGATATCAAGACCAATCGTCGGCTCATCTAGATAAAGAACTTCAGGGGAGTGAAGTAAAGATCCAATAATTTCCATTTTCATTCGCTCGCCAAGGCTTAATCTTCGTAGCTGAGTCTCGAGCACATGTTCGCAATGAAGAAGGTGGGAAAGTTCTTTTACTTTATTTTTTGCAACTGTTTCATCAAGATCATAGATCTTTGCAAGCAGGGCGTAGCTATCAAGTGGAGTGATGTCCCACCAAAGTTGATTTTTTTGCCCTAAGAGTAAAGATATTCTTCTTAAGAACTCAGTTTTTCTTTCGAAAGGATTATACCCTAAGACTTTGGCTTCGCCGGTCGTTGGCGCAATCAATCCTGAAAGAAGTTTTAGAAGTGTCGTTTTCCCAGCACCGTTAGATCCAACAAGACCTACAATTTGGCCAGCTTCAATTTTAATATTTGTAGGTTTAAGGGCGATTTTTTGAACGGTTTGACGATTCCAGAAACCTTTAACGGAATTCCAAAGTCCTTCGCTTTTTTTATAGCTTTCAAATGTTCGACTTAAATCGTGTGTTTCAATTGCAAATGACATAACCCGTGAGGTTAGTCTTTTGGTGTGAAATCAGCAAACTGATTCTGATCAACCGTTGATTCAGCTAAGTTTTCAGAAACAAAAGAACGTTCGTCAATTCGGCCCTCTTCACAAGAAACCAAAGTTGATGGAACACGGTGAACATAAGCACAATCACCAACGAACCAAGCACGCTCTGAATAATTAACTGCGTAGCCAATAACTCTAGAATTTTGCTTAATAACCAAAACCGTATCTATTTGAACTTTTCCATCAGCTGCGTAGTCGCCTTCAAGAATAGTATCGCCCCAGATTTGAGCTTGGTCGTAAGCTACTTTTTCCAAAGTTCTAAAAACCTGGCCAGGAAGTCTTGTGAAATCTTTCTTTTGATATTGATCTACAGACACGCCGTTTTGGCACTTCTGATGACATTTCGCAGAATAATAAATTTGAGCCACATCATCCGCACGGTTATTGTTTCGAGCCGCTTGGGAGAAAAGAGAAGACGCTGTTAATAAGATAAAAATAAGTGTTTTCATTGAGATTCCAAACTACACGCTAAGGTCATTTTAAACTAATGCAGAATAAGAAGTTTTATATGCATCCCATGCATACGTTTGAAGATGGGAGTTTGTTCTACAAATTCACCAGAGGAAAGTCTAGCATTTTGCCGAATGACAGCTGCGGGCTTTTAGGTTTTTTTCTGCGCTAAAACGAAAAGTTCGCGGCCTTGTCTGCGTCCGGGAGATTGTCTCCAGCGTCCCCAAAACAAAAGTATATAATCTTTTTTGAGTCTTTCGCGAATTTCCCACTCGCTTGCGCCGTAGGGTGGACCTGATCGTTTTTCTGTGACGAAAAAAACGGCCATGAGCAATCCGCCATGAACTAAACACCGGTTCCAAGTTTGAACCAGTTGATGTCTTTTTTCAGGGGGAATCGCACAATAAAAAGTGTGCTCGATTATAATATCTACATTTTTATCGTAGTTTTTAGGCAACTGAAATGCGCTAGCTTGCATGAAATTAATTGGAAAACTTCCGTAATGGCTTTTTGCTCGAGTGATTGCTTCTTCTGAAAAATCCACAGCTGTTACGATGTGACCAATTTCAGCGAAGTAAGCAGCATCATGTCCTTCGCCTGCGCCGAGAGCCATAATTCGACATCGTGGTTGTTTCATTCGGGGGAAAGTATCAACAAAGGCTGGATGTGGAGCTTTTAAATCCCACTCTGGAGTTACTTCTTCTTTGTAAATTTCAGTCCACCAGTGAGCATCTTTAATTTCGTTATTGCTTACAAATGCCGATTTCGGAATAAAAGTTTTTCCGCCGATCGTAAAGCTTTCGTCGTTATATTCATCGAGCAGATTAAAAAACTTTTCTAGAGCTGCGCGATTCAAAACCCAGGGAATATTATTTTCATTTGATCCATGTAAACGGTCCCACTCGTCGAAGTAACAATCCTTTGGATTGCCTTGAGTTGAAAAACCATAAGTGTTCGTCAAAATAAATCGGTCTTCACCAAAAACAATATCAACCGCTACCCAGGGTTCATCGAAAGCTTCGACGAAACAATCTTCGCCGGCATACTGCGAAATGATTGAGCCGCTTTCAGAAAGTTTTAGTGATTCAAAAAATATTTGAAGGATTCTCTGATCTTCGACCCGGGCTTCGTCTTTGAGGACTCGGCCATGTTCATCTATTGCGATGAAAAGATCAGGAGTGTTCGACACAGATTAAAGAGCTTCTTCAGGTTCCGGTAAAATTTCAGTACCTTCAGAAAAATTAAGTGATTCAAGCTGAGTCTTAACGGATTGCAGAATCCATTTGTCGATCGTTGGATCTTCAGTCGGTTCACGGTGCAAAATCGCTTCGCCTTGAATTGTTTTTTTAGCAGTTCCACCATCAGTACTTGGTTCAGTAAATCGGTAAGCAAATACGGCCGAAACTTTGTTTTCACCTAAAGCAGAAGTCCAAATTTTAATAACTTCTAAATCTTGAGCATCTGGTTTTTTTGCTTGAAGAGTTGTTTGAATGAGTTCCATTAATTTCAATTGGATGCCGGAGTGCGTCTCGAAACCGATTGCGGCTGGGGCGTTGATTGTATGCCACGTCCAAACAAGAAGTACCGCTAACACGATGGGACTAATTATTTTCTTCATTCGGTGACCCTTTTCTATCTATTTGAAAGCCTGATTGAAAGCGTTTATATCCAAGGTAGGATATCAAAAGATATTTTCTAGATATCCTAAGGCATCCATGGCTTTATCCTACTATAGAGGTACATATGAAATTACAACAAGTCATCGATTTTGTGGAGGATTATTCGAAACCTGGATTCCAAGCAATGTGGAGTTTCGTCGTCAATGTGATGCGGCCTTTTTCTTCAGGCATGGGACTTCGAATTGCAACTTTGAGCCCACAACAAGTCGAGATTGTTATTCCAGACTGGCTTCGAAATAAAGATGAAAAATTTCTTCATGA
>JANPPO010000254.1:0-2499 GCA_031428555.1 Bdellovibrionales bacterium
AAACGGGATTGATCCGATTCTAATTGCAACCGGTAATGACTGGCGTGCAGTTGAAGCAGGAATTCATGCTTATGCTGCTAGATCAGGTCAGTATCGATCGATCACTCGTTGGAGAAAAGAAGGACCCGCTTTAGTTGGGACCTTCGAGGCTCCACTTATTGTGGGAACAGTGGGCGGTGTAACCGTACTTCATCCAACGGCTAAAATTGCGATGCAGATGATGGGAATTCAAAGTGCAAATCACTTATCTCGAATTTGTGCGGCGGTCGGGTTAACTCAAAACTTAGGTGCGTTGCGGGCGTTAACAACAATTGGAATTATTGAAGGGCATATGAAGCTTCACATCCGAAACTTAAGTTTAGGTGCTGGGGCTGAAGAAAAAGAGATGCCGCTTTTGCAAAAAAAGTTAGAAGAAGTTTTAAAACTTCGAAAGCGCATTTCGCTTTCAAATGCGGTTGAGGCTTTAAAAGAAATCAGAGATCCTAAGAAGCCAGATTCGGGATCCGCTAACTTATGACTTTAAACGTACCAGGTAAGATCTTTATTTCTGGCGAATACGCAGCCTTAAAGGGAATGCCAACTTTGACAGTTGCAGTTGATCCTTCGTTTACTTTTTCATCTCATACTGAAGCTCCTAAAGCATTTCACCCGGAAAGCCCCGCGGGACTTCTAAATCCCAATGTAGTTGGCGAATTTCAAGACCCATATCAGGAAATCGGAGGCATGGGGCGAAGTTCAGCTGAATTTATTGCGGCTGCTTCAAGTCCAACTTCGAAGAAAAGTATTTGGGAAGTTTGGGATCTTTACCGAAAAGTTTTAGCTAACGAAAAAAATATTCCAAGCGGTATTGATGTTTTAACTCAACTTCAGGGGGGCTATTGCTTAACTGAGGCGCGTACCAAACACCTCGAGACTTCAGCTTGGCCATTTGCAGATCTTGACTGGATAGCTTTGATTACGGGTAATAAAATTAAAACTCACGAGCATCTTGCAAAGCCACTGAGTCTTGATTGGGAGATGGTTGAAAAGCTAAATCTTCAGATTGTTGAAGCTTGGAAATCTCAAAATTCTGTAAACTTTTTGAAAGCGCTGAATTTGTGGCGTGGGTTTCTTTTAGATAGCGGTCTTGAAACTTCAGCGACGACTGAACTGGTTGATTTCTTTTTGGATACTTCAGGTGTGCTGTCGGCAAAAGGTTGCGGCGCTATGGGGTCTGATGTGGTTCTGATTATTTTTGATAAAAATGATTCTGAGACTTTGGAAAAGTCGCTCGAGCACTGGAATCCCGAGCGAGTCATTAGATCATCTCAAGTCAACTTCTCTGGCACTCAAATTTTGGACAAAAATGAAAACCTCAGCACCTTCTAATTTAGCGCTAATTAAATACATGGGTAAAGTCGAAGCTTTGGGTAACAAACCTATTAATGCTTCGTTATCTTGGACGATGGAAAATCTTCGAACTGAAGTCGAGCTTACACAAATCAAAACAGGTGCAGATCAGTGGGCACCGTTAAACGGAATGAGCTTAAAACCTCAAGGTGTCGAGAAATTTTTAAAGCACTTTAAGTTTTTAAAAGACCAATGGAAAGTGAATGATCACTTTCTTGTGAAATCAGGAAATAACTTTCCCAGTGACTGTGGTCTTGCAAGTAGTGCTTCAAGTTTTGCTGCTTTGACTTTGGCTGCAGCCAATATATTTAAAAATTCTCATCCTCAACAGTGGGGCGAAGACTTAAAAGAACTTTCAAAGTTGGCAAGGCAGGGATCGGGTTCTTCTTGCCGATCATTTTTTACTCCCTGGGCTTTATGGAAAGATGAGGGTGCCGAAAGCATCGATCTTCCATTAAGACTTCATCACGCTGTTTTAATACTCGAAAACGAACCGAAAAAAGTTTCATCAAGTGAAGCCCACAAAAGAGTAGTCACAAGCCCCAGATTCGTTGGCCGAGTCAAGCGGGCCGAAGATAAGTTAGAGGAACTGATTTCTGTTATCCGAAAGAGCCAATGGAAAATCGGTCGGGAACTGGTCTGGGACGAATTCGAAGATATGCACGAACTCTTTCATACTTCGAAAGATCCTTTTGGTTACATTACCCCAAAAGCCCGTGAGATTTTAAATTGGATGCAGACCTCTTACAAACAAGAAGGCCATGGCCCTTGGGTGACGTTAGATGCAGGACCCAACATTCACATACTATTTGAAAACTCAGATTTAAAATTTGCAGAAAATTACTTAAGAAAATTTTCAAAAGAAAATGTCATTAAGTCTTGGAATTTAAATTAATGAAACTTCAAAATTTCGAAACCAGAACATTTGGCAAATGGATTCTTGCAGGCGAACATACGGTTTTAAGAGGTGGCAAAGCGCTTGTTTTCCCTTTGCGCTCAAGATTCTTGGATTTCAAATATTCTTACTTAAAAAATAAAAATTTAGAAATTGAAATTCCAGTCGGCTATCCGGAAGAATTCAAACTTCTTTTTTGGTCAGTTTTTGAAAAA
>JANPPO010000255.1:0-5011 GCA_031428555.1 Bdellovibrionales bacterium
CATAACTGACGGAAATTCTTCTACTTGAATCATAATAGGACAAACAAAGGCTAAAGTCTTGGTCTGGTCATCACCGATAGGTTTTGTGAACGGCAATACCTGGGTAATTCCAAGGGGGTGATTATGATTTTTCCATCATTAAACAAATTAGCTATGGCATTTCTATTAGCTTCAACTGTCAGCTTAGCTGAAGCAAAAACTTCGAAGTCAAAAAGTGCAAAAGCTAAGACTCACCATTCGAAAGCGCATAAGAAAATAGCTCAAAAGAAAAATCAAAAGAAGATGGCCTACAAGAAAAATCATAGTAAGGGCCATAAAGCTGCTGTTGAGTACATGAAGGCTGGTAAGAAGCAGAAAAAACAAGCTATACGTTCTAAACGACAATCTAAGAATCGAACAGCTTCTTATCGAGCTGCGACTTACAAACGAAATATTGCAAGTCACACTAAAGCTAAAAAAGCAAAGCTCGCTCAGAAGAAATCTAAAAAACGAAATCGATACTAAGAGGTCTGTGCAGTGGCACGTGATCTGTTAGATCTTCATGGATATAAATCAGATGCTGTTGAAGACGCAGTCGATCGCTTTTTGGTTCAAGTCTCGGGAACTTCTGGCCTGAAGCGGGCCCGAATCATGACCGGCAAGGGGACTGGAACAGTCAAAGCGATCGTTATTCGGTACCTCAAAATGGCTGGGTACAACTGGTCTTATGAGAAACTATCAAACGGAAAAAACAACGAAGGCTGCCTTGTTATCTTCTTAGAGTAAGCCTTTTATTCACGCACGCATAAGTCCTGCTAATGCCTCGCATCTGCCTCATTGAACCCCAAATTCGAAAAATTGGAACGGCTCACCCTAGGTTTTTACAGACTCGATGAAGGGCTGTGAAATAAAAATTTGAGAGCTTTCAGTCATCCGAGATTTCCCGGTCTTATAAGCATGATTTTGATGATTTTTCGCATAGTTGCGATCGCATCAACAACAAAAAATTGAGTTTATGTTATCGATTTTCGGTTGGGCACAATGACCTTCCGGATGAGGATTTGGCTTCGAATTCGGTCCAGTTTTAAAAAATAGCGAGTACAGACCTCTTGCCAGCTGAGAGTTTTTTCTGTCAGACTTAGAGTCAGGTGGTGATGTCACGTTTTACGGCGGAGAGCCAAAGGTCAGATCGAGCTTAATCTTTCAAGATTTGGGTTCGAAAAAGACTTTTGACTAACCGGTTTCAGACCAAGGTGGGTCTGAACTTATGACGGGGCTGAAGATTCAAGTTGTAAAGTTGAGTAATCAATTTTGTGACTGGAAACTGAGAAATCAGTTTTAGAGATTGAAAGCCGGTGTGGGATCGGTTTTTTATTTTAAGTTTTTAAAAGGTTCGAAACGTTAACAAATAACAGGAGGAGCAAGGATGCTCAGAGATGTCCTAATACAAAAGGGTTTATCCAATCGAGAAGCTGAAGTGGCTGAACTCGTATCAAAGGGACTTTCCAACAAGGAAGTGGCCAACCAACTTTTCGTTACAGAAAAGACGGTAAAATTCCATTTAACTAACATCTACAAAAAGATGAACGTGAAGTCTCGCGCTCAACTTATCGTATGGTGTCTTCCTCACTTGGGATTTGTCGAAAGCGAAGCTCGCGTCGAAGCGAATGCAGCGCAAGCGGCAACTCAGGCTTCTTACACTCAAACAATTCCAGCTGGAAGTTCGACTGTAACAACTCTACCGGGTCAAGGCATTAACCGCAATGGCGGCAATGGCGACATCGGCATGGGCGGCGGATTATAATATAATTCCATTCGGAATTCAGAATACAGTATTCTGAATTCCGAATTCTGAATTGAGGGGTTATCATCATTATGGAAGCACGGAGTATATCAGCTTCTGAAGTGATCATGACCCAACTTGTTTTACCGACTCACACAAATGCACTTGATACAGTTTTCGGCGGGACGGTCATGTCCTGGATCGATATCGCAGCTGCCATCGCAGCCCAAAGACACTCACAAAAAGACGTTGTAACAGCCAGTATCGATGAGCTTCATTTTTTAGCTCCGATTTACCGTGGTTGGGTGGTCAATTTGAAGGCCGCAGTTAATTACGTATCGAGATCTTCCATGGAAGTTGGAGTTCGCGTCGAGAGCGAAAACCCTAAGACGGGTGAGCGCTTCCATACGGCTTCAGCCTACCTGACTTTCGTTTGCTTAGGCTCAAATGGTAAGCCTACTCCAGTCGCGCCGCTAAACCTACTCACAGACGCTGAAAAGCGCCGTTTCAGAGAAGCCCAGATCCGCCGCGAAGAGCGTTTAAAGCGTAAAGAAAAATACAAACAGCACGTTTAAATTTTCTTGATGGTCTAGCTAGACTCTAGAATCAATCTTATTTAGTCGAAAAGTATCCGAAAGCTGAGCGCTTTCGAAGGATATGATTTTGCTTAAAGAAAAATATTTGCAGCTTCGAAAACAGAATAAATTTGAATTGAAAAATTCTTTTGTGCTGAAACATATTCTTTTTGATTTAGTTCTCATTTCTTTAAGCTTTTATTTCTGCAAAATAGGACAAGGACTTCAGTTTTTGGCGATTCCGTTACTCGCGATTTTGATGTTCAGAAGTTTTTCCTTCATGCACGAAGCAGTTCACGGATTGGTTTCTGCTCATAACTTTTTAAATGATTCACTCGGATTATTTTATGGAGCTTTTTGTGGCTTACCTTTCGCGCCTTGGAAAAAAAGTCATTTGGAGCATCACTTCTGGAGTGGAAATTACGAAAAAGATCCCGTGATGGCACTGATTACGATCCTTCCGCAGTTTCCAAAACCAGCTCTTACGCTTCTGACTTTTCTTTGGCGAGCCTGGGTTCCAATTTTAGCTTTGATGCAGTACGGAGTGTTCTGGGCCCTGTCGCTTAAGAGCACTTTGAAGATGAGATCGATTCAATCCATTTTAAGTCTTTGTATTCCCGTGGGTTTGTTAGTAGGTATATTCTTATTTACCTCAAGTTCGTTTATTTGGGGGGTTTTTATTCCAGCAGTTGCGCTTTACTTATTAGCAGTCGATGTCGTTAATTTGCCGCATCACTTGCAGCTTCCCATGATCAATGGCGAAAAGAAGCTTCCAATCTGGGAGCAGTACCAAGTGGCTCGAACTTGCCTCTATCCCAAATGGGTCGCAAACTTTATTGTCTTAAATTTCAACTATCATTCCGAGCACCATATGTTCCCTGATGCTCCCTGGTACTATTTAGAAAAGCTTCATTTAGCTCTAAGAATCGAATTAGCAGAGGCTCAAACAATTGATCCTAGTTTTAAGTGGATTTTAGAAAACCGACCGAAAGAGTTGTTAGAGGTCATTCAACCAAATTCAAATCAGAAAATCCTAATCAAAGCCTCATAATGGGCTTAATAAATGTTCTGAAAAGTGACGAATCTTTAGACGCTTTTCATGCCTAAAAAATAGTCATTTGCTTTTCGCGAGCTCGGTGCTAAAACCAAGCCATCATTACTCGAGCAAGGAATTTAAGTGCAAAGTATTTCTGAAAATCTTTTTGAATTTGATTTCCACAAAACTGCTTTAGATCACGAGATCTTAAACAAGGTTCAGGAAATTTCGGGCTTTTTGCAAACGCAAGGTCAGAATGTTGCTCCATTTTCAAACCAAGCATTAAGCAAGTTTCAAAAATTCGAAGAGCTAAGGAAAGCCAAAGCAGTGGATCAGCTCAATCGCTTAAGTCAATTACTTCACACTTCAATGAATCCGTTTGAAAAAGAGATTCCAGCTGAATCTGAAGTCCATCCGGAAAAGCACCTGGTTGAATCGGCTATGAAATTTTACAACCTGAAGCTTCGGGATGATTTTTGGAAAACTGTCGAGCCTCATGATATTTTAGAAATTTACAATGATGAAGGTATTCAAGTTTTTAGAACTTTTAATTTTTTCTCAACAAGCGGTTACTCATTAACGGATCTTTTGGTGCACGAATGGTATGTGCTTTGGGAAAGACCCAAGTTTGTTCTTCAAAAAATTTTCGAATATTCAAACGGTATTCTTTCAGGTGAAATCAAGGGTGTCGTAAAAATGGATATCCCGAAGCACGTTGTGAAAGAAATTTTCAGTGAAACTGAAGCGCTAGTAGGTTTTGAACCTCGCTCGACCCTGGTGGAATTTGGTCATATTTGCGCACTTTTCAATGCTGAAGATGATCATGATTCAAAAGTTAAAGGTGTCATCGTTAGCTCTCGTGGCTATCCGAATACGATCGGTGCTGAAGAAACGAAAAAAGTTATTATTTTCTAAGCTGCTTTTTTGTTCCGTTTAAATTCTTCGATTCCTTGCGGATGAAGCGAATCAATTACCAGTTTCTGCGCCCATAGTTTATTGAAATGATTGATAATTGGATTGTTCGATCTTTTATCCAAAACGGGTGTTCTAAAGAAAGCGACAAGATCAACTAAATCACCGTGGCCGGATGGGATATCTATTCCAACGGGCTCAGCCCCCCAAGCATAAGTGATGTCATGGACTTTGCGATTCTTTCTTGCGGCACCGGTCATAGCATCACAATTTGAATCCAAAAAGACCTGAGTCGTCAGTGCCAACAGATAATCTTTCATCACAATTCCAGTCGAATCGCCGCGGGCGCTTGAGTGGATTGTAAAATAGCTCGAAACCAAAATATGAGGACCTTTCGAACAAAGTTTTCGTAAATGTAGTTCTGACCAATTATCAAAGTAAGAATCCCTTCGATTAGTCAGCGATTCGGAATCTGTGTAGCGATGTAAACTGACAGCTTTGCACTCGTTATTTATTAAAATTGCAGCGATTACATCTTGTCTCGTAAAAGCGTCCGAAAATACCTTGGGATTTTTATCGATATCTAAAAAAGTATCAGACCAGACATCGTGCCAGCACTTATAGATGTCTTCATAAATAGCTTGATATTTTTTGTCGGGGAATCGGCCGGGGATCAAAACAATTTGTATCTTATTCTGACTCATATTGAAGCGCTCCGATTCAGTC
>JANPPO010000256.1:0-3760 GCA_031428555.1 Bdellovibrionales bacterium
CACCAGCTCCAGCATATATTTCATACTGCAAAACTTCGTTTTGATCGATCAAGTTCTTCAATTCCTCGACCATTTTATCGTAGCGCTTTTTCAAAGTTTCAGAAGCCACTTGGCGAAGTGCCAATTTATCTTTCTCTAGTCGCTGAGAAGCTACGTCACGAATAACCTTAACTTGGTTCCGGGCGCGGTTGATATTGTTAGACTCATATTTTAAAGCTGAAAGCTGACGAACGATTTCTGTTTCTTCGCCCTTGACGATGTCTTTGTTCGACTTGGGGTCATTTAACTTACTTCGAACATCAGATAGCTTTTTACTTGTTTCATTTTGCAGTTTCAAAATGTCTTTCTCGCGCTGAATAAGATTAAGAGTAATCTTATTGAAATTTGAGATTTCATCTTCATAGGTATTGATATTACCCTGAATATTCATAAAAGACGGGTGACGAGCCCATTCCACGATAAACGATCTAGGAATGCCATCAACCTCTTTTTGCTGAGGAGCCTTCAGCCAAGCTCTGACAGACTCGTAATAGTCAGCTGGAGCTTTGTGGGCCTGCTTATAAGCTGCAAGCTTTCCATAAAGCGGAGCATACTTGCGCCCTAAGTTTTGAAGTACAGATTGCGCATCACCGAACTGACATAAGTTGAGGTAAGCCACAGTCCGAACAACGTAGGATTCTGGGTTGTAAGCATTCTTAAAAAAGTCCGTGTGAAGAGAAAACATATTTCCAGCAGCACCTTCGAAATCTTTTACCATGATCTGTGACCATGATTGCTCGACCATGCCTTGAAGCCAAAAATTCTGAGATTTATCAACTTCCAAATAAGCTTTGAAAGCTTCTTTGAACTGATTCTTTTGGAAGTGAATTCGCGCGCGAGTAATCGCAGCTGTTGTGTGAATTCCTTCGTCTTTCGTTGTTCTTTTAATAACTTGTTCAAATAATCCAGCTGCTTTATCAACTTGTCCCTGGCGGTAGTTGAAAAGGCCAGAAATAAAAAGGGCATCATTATAATAAGGAGATTTTTCCGGAATCAGTGTGACAGCATCT
Source organism: Bdellovibrionales bacterium (assembly GCA_031428555.1). Lineage (GTDB taxonomy): Bacteria > Bdellovibrionota > Bdellovibrionia > Bdellovibrionales > Bdellovibrionaceae. Next base: position 1,050 of record JANPPO010000256.1, read on the forward strand.
TCAACTTGACCCAAGTTACCTTGTTCTAGGAAGTGTTTTGCGCGGTAGAAATTGTAAGCATCATTTGTGCTGATATCAACTTCACTTTGCTGAACAAGAGGTTCGATTTCTTTAACATCGTAAACATCAAGAACTTTGATATTGTTCACAAGCTCCAGAACGGCAGCTTTTTTTAAGTCAGCTTCTTTTGCTTCCTTAGCAACTGAATAAAGTGAGTTGCGGAATTCTTTAGGTAAACCTAATTCACGAGCGGCCTCTGCATAATGAAATAGAGCTTCATGACGTAAAGTTTTGTCGCTAAAAAGTTCTGATAAAATTGGAAGAGCCATGTCGTTATTGCCATGAATCTGTAAAAAAATCAGACCTTCAATAAATTTTAAATCATTGTTTGATAAGAGTTTAATTTCTTTTGTAGTCGGAGTCGACTCTGTAAAAGTAGGCTCTGCAACATCGCTCAAATTTTTAATGTCGGGAACTTTTGAAATTGTTTGTGCCGAAACAAACACTTGCGCGGGTTTGACAACTTCAGGGCCCGTTTTTTTAGCATCTAATTTTGTTAAAGCAATCTCAGCAGCTTTTTTAACAGAAGTAAACTTCGCTTCAGGTGCTTGCGGAGCATTAAAGTCTTTTACATTTTCTTTCAATGTACGCTCGGTGCCTACTTTTAAAAGAGGAATCTTGCCATTAGGTTGAGCATCAAAAGTGGGTACTCCTGAGGACTTGATTTTAAGTCCGCTTGGCTTTGATCCAGGTGATACGACATCCAGATCAGCAGCTAGTGCAGAAGAAGTTAAAAATAATAGAATCAGCGATTTCATGATGTACTCCACAAAGATGTAAAAACCTTACTTAGCGTGCTCGCCCCACCAAGAGAAGACGGTGAGACCAATAATCAACGAAGTATCATTGATTGATTTAGTTCCTTCGCTTGCTCTAGAGCCGAAATTAATTTGTTTTTGAGAAGTCACAGTGTTGACGAAATCAACTTTGATCGCAGCAAGTCTATTGAAGTAGAACTGCTGCGTAATGCCGATGCTATAACCGAACGTAGATGCCTTTTCTGATTGCTCTTGGCCATTCGGAAAAGCTCCCACGTAATATTTTCTTTCGTACGCAAAATTACCCACACCAAAAGAAAGACCCATATCGAAGTGAATGATCTTACGGTCCATCACAGACATCTTAGCGTAAATTGGAAACCAAAGACCGCTGATCACAGCTTTGTTTTTAGCTTCATTTACTTTTGGACCACCACCAAGACCCACGATATCTTTAAATGATCGACTGTCAGATAAGTTAGTTGTCATGTAGGTTCCTTCAAGACCCCAAGTCTCGTTGAAGAAATAACCAACTGATGCTCCTAAGTAAGAACCCGTGTAGTATGGATCATTGATCGCCTGACCAATATGAGCTGTGCCGTAGAATCGTTTTGCTTTTGAAAAGGCACGGTTTTGAACAACGCTGAAGTCATCATCTTTTGCTGACCAATATTTTTGCTCGAGCGCTTTGACATCGAGCTTGTCGCTTCCTGATTGCGCAAAAGTTATATTTGGTAGAATTGAGAATGCCAACAATAATGCTGCGACTTGGATGATGATTCTTGGTGTTTTCATGTGGTTTTGCTCCTGTTGCCTTTTTTTAATTCTGTAACTAGTTTAATTCGTGCTCTTAAAGAGGAACGGGTAGGTCACAATGACCTTTGTTCCTCCGTTAGGAGCAGGAAATGTCCACTTGGCGACACGGTTCAAAATACAGCCTTCTACCGTTGCGTCCTTCATGGTTGATTCCGTAATATTTTGAGTTTCAACGGAGCCTAGTCCGCTGATTGTAAACTTAACTGAAACTTTTCCGCCCAGATCTTTTCGAGAAGATAACTGTCGCTCGTAACAAGCTAAGATGTGACCAATTTGTTTTTTGATATATTCAGCAATGATGTCGCGATCAAGACCGCCAGACACTTCGCCTTCGTCTTCTATTAGACCAACGCCGCCCATGCCAGTGCGACCTGCCGCTAAACCACTGAGTCCAGCTAAGCTTCGGCCTCCGCCTTTACCAACAGTGCTAACGCCCATGCCGTTACCTTTTGAATCCGCGCCCCAGTCTTTGCCAGAACCATTTTCTTTTCCAATAGCAGAAAGTGCACGACCAGAAGCGCCGCTACCTGCAACGACACCTTGTTGAACAATTACGTTTTTGGAAGCAACTGCGCCTGCAGAAACTTTACCAACGAGATTTGAAATTCTTCCTGCACTGAATGATTTAAGTAAGCCGCCCACTTTTCCGCCGCCACCCGCAACTTTTTTCTGAGTCTCTTCGATGATTTGAGCTTTTTTTTCTGCTTGTTTGCGGTTTTTTAGCTGATCGATTTTAACCATGATCTTTTGTGGTTCTTTAGGAATCACAGCGATAATCTCTTTTTCTTTTTTTGGAACAAGCATAAAGAGAAGTCCTAAAACTAACGCCATGCTAAGAGCAACAACCATCGGCTTTTTAGTTTCTTCGTCGATCATGTCGTTCTTAGCCATTTTAGCTAACGGTCCGACATCATCTAGACTCACTGTTTTTTGCTGAACAACGTAATTTTCGAAACTTTGTTTAACCCAAGTATTTGATTTTTGAACAGGCACTTCAATAGCAGGTGAGCACTCACTTAAAGTGAACTTTTCATTCAACTCAACAACATCACTGCGGATAAATTTGCCTTGGAATGT
>JANPPO010000257.1:0-1864 GCA_031428555.1 Bdellovibrionales bacterium
CAACTACGGAATCGATTTCCGTGGTGGTACTGAAATTCAAGTTCTTTTTAAAGAAAAGACAAGCATTGATGAAGTCAGACAATCGATGGCGAAGGTGTCGGCTGCTCAAAATTTGGGTGAAGTCAGCATTCAATCATTTGGTGAGACTTCTGAATATGTGATTCGTTTCCAGTCAGCATCAAAGGGAACCGAGCGTGAACAAAATGAAGCGCTTACTAAGAACTTAGCAGCTGTTAGATCTGAATTGCTGACGACTTTCGCAGCAAAAGGGCCTGATATCCGCCGCGTCGATACAGTGGGTCCACAAGTTGGTGCCGAGCTGAAAAGAAATAGTTTCTTGGCGGTATTTTACTGTCTCTTAGTTATTTTGTTCTACGTGGGCTTCCGATTTGATTACCAGTACGCACCGGGCGCAGTTATTTGCTTATTCCATGATGCGGTTATCACGCTTGCGATATTTAATTTGGTCGGCAAAGAAGTGAACGTTCCGGTTCTGGCAGCCATTATGACATTAATTGGGTTTTCGCTCAATGACACGATTGTGGTATTCGACCGTATCCGTGAAACATTCGCAGAGTATCGCCATTTGGGCTGGAAATTTATTATCAACAAATCAATCAACGATATGCTGGCTCGATCTCTTATTACAACTGGGACGGTCTTCACATCTGCTCTTTGTCTATGGATTTTTGCAGAAGGAACTGTGAAGGATATCGCATTCGTATTAACAGTGGGTATCTTCTTCGGTGCCTATTCTTCAATCTACGTGGCCGCTCCGATGATTTATCTCGTCGACAAGCTACGTGGAGCAAAAATGTCTCAAACACCAGTTACTGTAAAGTAACTGGAGGTTAATAAGGACAAGCTAAATGGCAGACTGGGATCTTTTTAAAAAGATTTCTTCGAATAGTTCTTCGGCTGATAGACAGTCGAAGGAAATCCATTTGGCTTGGCCCCGGCCATTGAAAGAACTTCTTGTTAATCGCGGGTTTGAAAATGATCAAGAAATTGAATCCTTTTTTTCTCCGGGAGTTCAGAATTTAAAAGATCCGTTTCTTTTATCGGGTATGCAAGTAGCCTGTGATCGGCTCGTTTCAGCTCTAGAAAAGAATGAAAAAATTTGTATCTATGCTGACTTTGACTTGGATGGAACAAGTGGCTGCGCACTTTTAAAAAAGGCCCTTGAACTTTTGGGCTATCAAAATGTGATCGCTTATCAGCCAAGACGCCTAACAGAAGGCTATGGTTTCCATGCTCATGTCGTAGAAGATTTAAAAAAGCAGAATGTTAAATTGATCTTAACTTGCGACGTCGGGATCACGGCATTTAAAGCCTGCGAAAAAGCCCGAGAACTCAATATCGAAGTGATCATCACAGATCACCATTTGCCTGCGGGTCAGTTACCAGACGCATTAGTTGTCGTGAACCCAAATCAAAAAGTAGATACGTCGGGCCTTGGATACTTAAGTGGTGCTGGTGTTGCATTTACTTTGATGCGTGGGCTGAAGCGCGTTTTGACCGATCGAAGTCTTGGAACGCCAGATAAACTTAATTTAAAAGATTTGTTAGATTGTTTCACGATCGCAACCTTAACTGACATGGTTCCTCTTATTGAGGATAACCGAGTGCTTGTTCAAATGGGTTTAAAAGCTCTCAGTCAAACGACAAGGCCTGGGTTGCTCGCTTTACTTCAAGCGCTTAATCTTTCCGGCAAATCTTTGACCAGCAGTGATGTGGCGATACGATTTGCGCCGAAACTAAATGCACTCTCAAGATTAGAGGGTGAAGTTTTGCCACTTGATCTCTATCTCGTAGAGGATTTTGAAACTGCGCAAAAACTTGTGGGCCAAGCATTAATCCAAAA
>JANPPO010000258.1:0-7570 GCA_031428555.1 Bdellovibrionales bacterium
ACAACGCAAATGACAGATAAGAAAACTGTGATCGCAATTTTCACGTAGTGTGGTCCGTACTGAACTTCACTGTTTGGCCAAACGAGAATTCGAAGTAGACCAAGGGAGCCGAGTAACAGGCCAAGACAAACGCCCATCGCAATTTCTTTGCCGATAACTCGCCACCAGTCTTTTATGCGAACTTCGCCTAGTGCCAGGGCGCGAATGATGAGTGTCGATGCCTGAGATCCGGAATTACCACCGCTTGCAATAATCAAAGGTAAAAAGAAAGTTAAAACAACTGCGCGCTCAATTTCGATCGCATAATATGTAAGAGCAGTCGCTGTGAACATTTCCCCAATGAAAAGAACTGAAAGCCAGCCGCCACGTTTTCTTAACATTTCTTGAAATGTGAGTTTGAAATACGGAGCATCTAAACTTTCCACACCACCAAATTTTTGAATATCTTCAGTTGCTTCTTTTTGAATAGCCGTCGCAACGTCATCGAATGTGACGATACCTTTCATGGTACCTTCAGGGTCGATAACCGGTAAGGCCATCAAATTCTGCTGGGAAAAGATTCGACCGATTTGTTCTTGATCCATCTCGACCGGAATTTTAATCATTTCCGTTTGCATGATTTCTTTTACAATTTTTTGCGGTTGAGCCGAAAATAATTCTCTGAAGGAAACAACGCCTTGAAGTTTTTGATTCGAATCTAAAACGTAAGCGTAGTAAATGGTTTCAACTTGGGTCTTAGATTGTAAACGCAAATAACTAATTGCTTCGTCAGCGGTCATCTCGGGGCGAAGGCGGGCGAATCGAGAGCTCATCAAGCCCCCGGCATTGTCTTCCGCATAAGCAAGAAGTGCCGTTACTTCACGACGAGTTTGAGGATCAAGTAGTCCCAACACATCTTCGCGGTAATCTGAATCAAGTTCCTGAATCAGATCGGCCACGTCATCGGGAGCTAAAAGTCTAACCCAAGAACGCTTTTCAAGCGGAGTCGAGAATTCCTGTAAAAGTTCGGCTTGATCATGAGTATTGAGACTTAAAAATAATTCTTCAGCGTCAGTGCGGGGGAGAGATTGGAATTTTTCTTTTCGTTCTTCACGGCCAAGAGCGGACCAAGTGCTTGCAAGCAAGACAAATTCCGTTTCAGGAGAAACAGAAACCTCTTCGGCTGCAACATTTTGGTCCTTCTCATCTGCCATGTGGTCCCCACGTATTCAGTCATAATGAAGGTTTCACGATGAAGGTTGTGTCAAATGTTGTATCGGAACTTTGTTAGACTTGTCTAGAGTCCAAATTCACTTTCTCAAAATGAGAAAGTACATCTTGAGCTCGGCCCTTCAATTTAACCTTTCCTTTTTCAAGCCAAAGTATTTCATCACAGATGCCCAATGTCTGAGTACGATGAGCTACGAACAGAAGCGTCTTACCTTTATATTCTTGCCGAAGAACACTTAAAACAATTTTTTCTGTAACGGGGTCCAAGGCGCTTGTTGCCTCATCGAGAACAAAAATGGGTGCCTTTTGCAAAAGACATCGAGCTAATCCAAGCAATTGCTTTTCCCCAAGGGAAAGATTTTTGCCCTTCTCTTGTAACTCATAGTCCAGGTCCTGATTTAAAGAATCAAACCATGGCCCTAAGCCAACTTTTAATAAAGCCTGAATCAATTCTTGATCCGTATAAGTCTTTTCTAAGTCGAGATTGTCTCGCAAAGTGGCTTTAAAAATGACCGGGTCTTGAGGCAAATAGGCGACTGATTTTCTCAAACTCTGCAAGTCGCCATTCAAGTTAGGATCATTGGATCCAATCGCAACAGAACCTTCAGCTAAAGGATAAAGATGACTCAAAATCTGAAGAAGAGAAGATTTGCCACTTCCGGTTCGACCAATAATTCCCAATTTCTGACCTTGCGGAATAACCAAATTAAAATTTTTAAAAACCCAATCATGACCTTCGGAATACTGAAATGAAACGTTTTGGAATTTGATATCGAAATTTGAAAACTCTGTTTTTTTACGTTTTTCTTCTTCTTGTCTAGTATCTTGCGGATGGCCAGTTTTATAAATCGCGGTCGACGGAAGCTTCATATGAGCTTCCAAAGGCCTTCTTAAATAGTCGTCCATACGTTCAACGCCTACAAAACCTTCTTCAAGTTGGGTCAGCCACTCGAAAAACATTTGAACGGCATTGAACGAAAATAAAATAAGGCCCAATGAAACACCGACATCACCGACGCTCATGAACCCTTGGCGAAGTCCCCACCAAGAGTAAAACCCCACGACTAAGAACCAAAGCGTTGAAAGAAAATTCATCTGAAAAACGTAAGACAACACAAGCGCGACAGTTTTTCGTTTCGACTCCAAATACATTTTATCTAGGTAAGCAAATCTTGCCTGGAAGAGTGGTTCCTTTTCAAAAAGCCGAATGCTGATTGCCCCTTGAGCAGTTTCCGCAAAATGGGCAAGGGACGGACCCCGCTGAGAAGATAACGTCCTTCTGGCTTCACGAAGTTTGTTTCGGTTCAGTTTATAAACCAAAATATTGGCTGCCGCATAAATTGCCATTAAAATAAAAAGTGAAGAGTGAACAACTGTTAACAAAATCACCAGAGCGATCAAATCAAAAACAATCGAGAAGAATTCCGCTAAGGGGCCACCGAATAGCCGAAAAATATTTCCATAGTCAGAAGAAAATCGCGTCATGATTCGACCTACGGGATTTCGGTCAAAAAAGCTCATCGGAGCACGCGATACGCGAAGGGTTGTTTCATCATATAAAGAAGAAACAGCCCGTGATGAAATTCGCGAGAATTTAATTCTAAAGTAAGTGGTTAGCGCAAAACCCACCACAGTCAGGGCTAAAAGTAGCCAGACGAAATTTTCAGCAGGCCAGTTCCGCATCAGCTTGGGAAGTTTTTCAGGCAAAGTAATGCTATCAACCCAAAAGCCAATCACGTTTGTATTAGCTAAAACTAAGACTCGCCCGATGAAACCAACTGTTAAGACCACTACCAGTAATCTTCGAAAAGGTGCATAGGCCATCAGCAAAGTTTGGAAAACAGTTTTCTTAAAGCCACCTTCAAATATCTTTTCGTTATCAAGTCCTAGAAAGCTCATGTCTTAACCTCGAGAGCTTTTTCTTTCGATACTTCGGCAAGACATCCATTTTTCATTTCATAAACTTTCGATACGAAATGAAGAACGGATCTCCGGTGCGTGGTTAGGATGACGGTTTTATTTTTTAATGGACCTGCAAAAAGTTCCTTTAAAATTTTCTTTTCAGTTTCGGCATCAAGCTGGCTCATAGAATCGTCGATCAAAACTAGGGGACGCTCTTGAACGATGGATCTAGCCAGGCTCAAGCGCTGCTTCTGGCCGCCGGACAGATTTACACCACGTTCACCAATTCGCGTGTCCAAGCCGTCTGACAAACCTTCAAAGGCTGGATTAAAATCAACATGGTTTAAAAAAGTATCCATCTCGGGGTCAAGGACCGCTGATTTTTCATACTCAAAGGCCACGTTGTCCCGCAAAGTCGAATTCATCAGAAAAGATTCCTGAGGCACATAATTTAATACTCTTCTAAGTTCGCGGGTGATTTCGCCTTGAACAGGCTCGCCTTTATAGAGAAAGTTTTTAAAACGACCATCGAGTTCGCCCATCAGGCAATGAAGAAACGCAGACTTACCACTTCCGACTTCACCAAGGATCGCAATTTTTTCGCCCTCGAAAATTTTAAAATTGAGATTTTTTAGAACTGGAGATTCTTCATGACCCCAATTAAGACCTTCAATTTCCAATAATGGAAGTGGAGAATTATGTTTTTCATTTTTAAACTGCTTTTTTTCAATGTTGTAATCGTTAAACGAAGTCAGTCTTAAAAAACCTTCCAAGCGCTTCGATGAAGTTAAAGCATCAAAAGCAAATGTAAAAAACCAGGGAAGCTGGCGAAGTGGACGATTTAGTAAAATTCCTAAAATCCAAAACACCGTCCAAATTTCACCTGGAGTTAAAGTTCTTTTATAAATCCAAATAAGCGATAAGCCCGCAGTCACATTAAATAAAAAAGTCGAGTGCGAGGTGATCGCATTCATGATCTGGCCATTTGTGACCATCTCGATACGATTTTTAGTTTCGCGCTCTCTCACCTGAAAAATTCGGGCTTCGTAGGGCTCAAGCCAATTTAAAATCTTAAGTGTGCGGATATTTTGAATCCATTCATTGACGAAAGATGTACGAATCGCAGCCAGTTCCTTAAACTTCAAAAAGAAGCGACTTTGGCGAAGGGCCAGAAGCGTATTAATGATGGCCACAACCACGACAAGTGCGCAGGTTTCAAGAAGTGGAGTCCCCACAAGGTAGTTCAAAGCAAAAGGTGTTAAGATCAGCGGGAAAAAAGTACTGGCGCCAAACGGAAGCGTTTGCTCTAAAAGAATTGTCGAAGCTGGAACATCTGTCGCGTAAAGGGCAACCATTTCACCAACTGTTTTTTTCTCGAGGCTTTCGCTCTTAAGTGTAAGCGATTGATCGTAAAGCCCTTGCGCTAACTTTCTTTGAGAGAAAAGCGATTCTCTGAGGCCCCAGTAATTATTAATTTGGGTAAAAAACGAAGCCACAACAAAACAAAGGAAGCTGCTGAGTAAGAAGATAATTTGCTGTTTCTCATCCGAAGCGACGAAATTGAGGGTCGTAGTACTTGCGAAATTTGTCAGACTATCGATAAATGACTTTTGAAAACCAGCTGCAACTAAAGTTAAAGCAGCGGCTACAAAAGAAACTATTAGTATCAACGCTCTCCAGGGCCAACGATCTTTTAAAATAGCCTTGTAAATAGGCTGATCAAATCGTTGAAGCGGGAGGCGTGAAGGCATCTGCATCATAGCGAAACCATCCCGTTAATGACGATCTTGTAAAATTTGACTTTCGCACTTCATGCCAGACCTCGTCACTTTTAAAAATAACAACGCGTCCTGGTAGAGGTTCTATTGTTTGTTTAATCTGATTCGAATCACCTTCGGTCACGATGAGTTCACCACCATCGCCTGATTTCCAGGCTGAATGAAGGTAAACGACGAAGGTCAAAGCCCGAAAACTATCCGACTCATTCTTCCTCTGATCAATGTGGCGATCGTAAAAGTGACCTGCTTCATAAACCGCGAAATGCGCTTCGATTGTGCGTGTCGACAAAAACAAGTTCTCGTTCAAATAATTTTTCCACAAATTGAGTTCAGCAAGGATTTCTTGGTCGCCTGAAGAATCATTACCGAGCCAAGAAATTTGATCATTGCGGATGGTCGAGTTTAATTGCTGAGCAGAACCTTGCCCAATGGAAGCGGGCTTAAACTGGCCCCCAGTTTGATGAGTCTTTAGGACTTCAAGCCAGCTCTCTCGCTGCGAACTGGAAAGAGCTGCGTCTGAATAACAAACGTCAGTTTGAGATAGGGTGTCCAATAGACTTTCAAGCCAAATCATGATGGACTCGTTCTATCAAGTTAACGTGTAAAGGTGTAGTCTTTGAAAATACCCAGACGAAAATTCTTACAACAATTTGCGACCGCAACGGCGGGCTCGCTCGCGCTGACTAGCTGCGCCAGTCTGGATTCGTTTTTCGCCTCTGATAAAAAAGAATACGAAAAAGAAGTTCTGATCATTGGAGGCGGGGCGGCCGGACTCATGGCAGCTCACACGTTGAAAAAAAGTCGAATTCCATTTCGACTGATTGAAGCTTCGTCGCGTCCTGGTGGTCGAATTCATACGATTGAAAACGCGGATGGCAGTCGACTCGATATGGGTGCAGAATTTTTTGAGTCCCATCACCGCTTAGTTTTTGAGCTTCTTAAAGAATTTCAAATTGAGTGGGAAGAAAGAATTCTCAATCCGACATTGACTCCGCTGTGGAGATCAACAAATGGACAAGTTTTATCAGACGCCGATTATCAGAAAATTTCTTCTCATTTTATTTCTCAGTATATTCAAACCAGAGTTCAAACTTTTGGTTCAGCAGGTATTACTTCAGAAAACTATCAGGTGCTATCTCCTGTGTTAGCTCAGGAAATGGATTCATTCTCGTTAACTCAATATTTAAATGCTCATTGGGTTCAACCTGACGAAAGAGTCGCAGCCTATTGGGATACTTGGTCGCGCGCGCATTATTCTGCAGAAGCAAATCGAGTTAGTGCACTTCAGTGGTTATGGGATCAACAAGCAGATCGTAAAATGAAAAGCTTGTACAAAGTTAAAGGTGGCTGGGGTCAGTTGATTCAGTTGATCTATGAAAGAATCGCCGGAGTAATTCCCGATCATCTCGTCAGACTCAATTGGAGCCTCGTTGCATTGCGAAGGACGGATCAGACTTTTCAGTGCGTTTTTAAAACGCCAAAGGGAACGCAAATTTTGGAAGCTCAGAATGTGATTTTAGCATTGCCTGTTAATCAGTATAAAAAAATTGATGGGTTGATGAAAATTGACATTGCTGATGAAAAGAAAAAAGCGATCAGCCAACTTCAGTTAGGTGAATCAGCAAAAGCTTACGTTGCCTTTAATCCAAGTGAAATTGATTTAAAGATGAGCCCTCAGGAACTGGCAAAACTTCCGCAACTTCTTCGCGATCAAGTTCAGCTTTCAAGCACAACGGCGGCTGACGGAAAACTGTGGTTAGGTGGATTACGAAGTGGAAATCAAACTCACTGGACATTGCCTGACATCGAAAATTGGCGAGCTGGTTTATTAACCGGAAGTCCAAATTCAAATTTTGAGTATCAGGTTATCAATTGGAAAGATCGTCCATTCATTCAAGGTGCAAGAAGTCTGTGGGGACCAGGGCAGTGGAGTCCGTTTTCAACGGTATTTGAAGCGCCAGATTTTAATGAGCATCTTCATTGGGCAGGAGAGCACGTACCAGCCCAAGAAAAAGGTTCCGTGCATGCGGCTCTTGTAAGTGGTCAAAGAGCGGCTTTGAAGCTAATCGAAAAATTAAGTACGCAATCTTCTTAAATTAAAAACTAAACTGAAGAGATTTCCCTTCGCCTTGTTGGGCGACGAATGCATCAATTTGTGGTTTTTGAATGATACCAACAAAAGTGTATTGAGTTGGATTTGGATTCACATCAACATTTGCCCAGTTAATTGTAGGTGATGCAGATACAGCAAATACAACCATGTTATAAGCGCCACGGCCTGGAGTTTTTTCGATTTCAACTGCAGGAAAAGTCATCGCAGGTCCTGTGATTTGTTGTGATGTGCTTTGAGTTCGAATGATATCAAGGTAAGGAACTGGGCTAATTGCTAAAGCTCCTGGTCTACCAACCGCATAAATCACATGAAGATATTGGCCAGTTAAATTTCGCGAAATCGAAACTTGAATTGCTGGAATAACATCAGTTGGACCGGCATTCGCACTTCGCTGGGCAAATGATCCACTCATAAGGCCAAGACCTAAAAGAAGAGTGAGTAGAGCGGGAAGGTTTATTTTATTTAAAATTTTCATCATAATTTGCTCCGATTACTTTCTATTACTTACGCTTTTGGTTCCAGTTGCCTGGATTTACTTTTTTATAGTTCATGTACATCATCAACTGAC
>JANPPO010000259.1:0-12016 GCA_031428555.1 Bdellovibrionales bacterium
CGTAAGTCGCGCAAACATCACCGTAAACAGTTTCGTATGGATACGATACAACTGCACCGCCGCCGCCAACAGAAACAGTAGATCCACCGCCGCCGCCGCCGCAACCAACATAAGCTGTTGCAACTAAAGCTGCTCCAGCAACTGCTGCTAAAAGTTTCATAGTCTTCATTATTAACCCCCGTTAATTTAAGGCTTTTTAAGCCGTTTGTTTATTTTCGAACACACTTTTTTTCCTTACGGAAAATTAAAATTTCAGTATCTTAAATAAACCCGAATCAAGGCTTCCTGAGTGCTTCCTTGGTTTCCTGTTTGTCCAGCCCCACCCTTAGTTTCTTGCGCGCAATAGAAGTCTAAAGCAGTTTCGCCGGTCTCCATTTGTATGGGCGTCTTGAATGGCTTACATCCCTTATCAGCCTTGATATTCAAGGTGCTAGGTGACACCAGCTCAATGACCTCTCCATCCTTTGCAAAAATCGGGACAACTAATTTGACACCACGTTCGAAGTCCACATTTTCGCTGGCAAACAAAGCAGGAATTAGTTTAGTCGGTCCCTTTTTCGCCTGGATGACGAGCGGGTAAGCCAGCAGAATCTGTAAGCTATCGCTAAAGAAGGAGTACCTTTCAAGCGACTTTCGAACAGCCCGGCCAGTCCGGAGGTTGTGATACTGAATTTCCGTGTTCGTCACGATAAAGCTACCGGACATTTTTTCCCCCTCATAGACCGCTTGTGTCCATAAAGCAGAGTCAAAATGCGCCTTCAATGCTCGGGCATCGTAATTTTGGAATCGGCTTGTCACCATATCCCAAGTTGTAATTTTCTGAGTTTGCAAAGCACCTTCAGCAAACCAAAACATTCCGCGAGCAAACGGAACATTACTATCTAAGTTAAAAAGTGGGCCGCGTTTAGCCTCCAACAAAGATCTGTATAATCCATCGTTTGCCTTCAAAATGTGCACGACTTTTCCAGCCCCAAATGTGACGAATGAGGCATCCTGTATGTACGAAGGTTGAGCAGGATTCCCCTGACTCTTAACAGTTAAAGCAGTCAGAATTCCATCCGCATCTTTTGGTCCCGGAATAAAATCGACGAACTTCTGCCCACCTTCAATTTCTGAAAGAGCACGCGGCTTAAATTCTTCATCAAGCCAATAGAGTCTTTGTTGGACACGCTCAACAGTATTTCGTTTTTCCCATTTGTCCCAAAGCTTTGGAACCTTGTCAGGCTCGAGACCTGCGCCAATCCAAGCTGGGCGATAAACATTTTCTTTTAATTTAAGCCACTTCACATTGAATGGAACCTGAACAATTTTAGAATCGTATCTTGCGCGTGATTTAATATTTAAATTTAAATCGAGATCAAAATAATAAGTTGCAGAAGGCTCTGTTGCGTCTGGCTCCCCTTCTTCGATGACACCAAACACGTAGCCGGTGTTTTGTTGTAACGCCCACATAACAGCTATCAGCTTCAAACCTTGAGTTCGCGGAATGATGATCGGACCCTTTAATTCTGTTTTACCATCTTGGATTTTTAAAATGGCAACTCTGAATCCCTGAATAGCTTGTTCAGTGACTAAATAAGCTTTTCCACGCTGAGCGCCGTCAATACTTTCAAGCGGAGTCCAATCCCAGCGACCTTTGGGTAAATTTTTGATTTCTAGATTTACTTTATCTTCGTTTTCAATTTTGCTTAAAGGTATTGTGATTTCTGGTTCGATAATCGATGTTTGGACATAACCATTCGAATATTGAGCTTGAACAACTAATTCTAAGTCAGCAGGAATTTCCTGAACCTGAGAAGCCTCAACTGTTAAGACAACACGGTAATTTCTTTTCTCACCTTGTCCCCAAGCAGCTTTTTGCGCGAGCGGCACTTGGCTCAGACTTTGAACATGAGGCCGTACGACACCTTGTTTAGGTGCTTTAATAAAAGCTTTGATCTGAACTTCAGAAGCGCTGATGGCAGCTCCCCTGTTTTCCATTTGGAAATCTAACGTGAACTGATTTGTTACGCCATTCCATAAAATTTCAGGTCGTTCTTTTGAAACTGGTGCAATGACTGCTCGAAATGGAACTGAAAGTGCCCGAGTTAAGTCAACCTGTCCAGAGAACACAAACTTTTCTGAAGGATCTAATGATGCTTTCACCTGACGCTTTTCACCAGAGGCAAAAGTTTCGAACATAGTTTGATTTGGCATCACAGGTCGCGCAGATAAAACTAATCTTGCATAAACTTCTTTCGAAGGAATTCCTGCAGCTAACATTTCAGCCACAACGCCTGCAACGATTGGTGATGCTTGAGAAGTTCCAGATAAAAATTCGTAACCCAAGAAAGATCTAAAGCGAGAAGGTCTTTTCTCTTCCGGGTAGGTACTTAAAATGTGAAGGCCTGGTGCCGCCACATCAACACCCGTTCCGAAATTAGAAAAGTGCGCAAGACCACCATCGGGGCTTGAAGCACCAACACAGATCACACCCTCGTAAGTACAAGGACGCAATAATGCCCGAGTTGAGTCATTCCCAGCCGCTGCAACGATGATAACACCGCGTTTGACAGCTTCTGCTACGACTTCACGTAATAACTTCGAGTCCGCTACCTGAGGCCAGCCCAAGCTCAAATTAATAACCTCTGCGCCTTCATTCAGCGCATAGATCATTCCGCGGGCAACTCGGTCACTGACATCTTCAACTAATTTAAAACCGTTTTTTTCTCGGTTCTCTTCGTTAGGACTTAAATCAACCGACATCGGCTTTAAAGGTTCAGAGATTTCTTCCCCGACAACTTTAACTGCTAATATCTTCACGTGATTTGAAACGCCTTCGATTCCTAAGCCGTTTCCGACTTGGGCACCTACGATTCCCGCAACGTGAGTTCCATGTCCAATCGTATCCACGACGAGAGGGCCGCCGATGATACCATTGACTTCGTTCTTTGTCCCCATGGCGCTCCACCCATAACAATCGAGTGGATAACCGTTTTTATCGGTATCAGCGGCGGCATTTTTCGGATCCATCCAAATTGGATCGCAAGTTTTTTCATCTTTATCTTGAACGCATTTTAAATACTCAGCTAAAGCTTCACACTCTTTGGGCTTTGTTTTAATCATCGCCGCCAAGTCAGGGTGCGTACGATCAATGCCTGTATCAAGGATCGCAACAAGAACTTGCCGAGGTGATGGCACCTTAGAAGAAACTCTTTTAAGATTAATATCCTGTCCTCTGATTCCAGGGGACCGATAATTTCTAACTGGATCCAAGTCGATAACTTGAGGAAGCCCGTTATTTTTTAAGCCCCACTGCTGACTAAATAATGGATCAGCCGATTGAGCGAAAACACTAGCAGCTAGAATTGGTAATACAATTAATTTAATCATCGGAAACTTCCCTGCGAGCGATCGATTTCGGTCGCGATAACACCCGTTTTACGAGCATAGTATTGAAAGACGCCATTCGCTTCATCGAAATCATCCTGAGGCTTGCCCCAAGTGTTCGAGATATAAGCTAAGTCGCCATCTTCATCACCTGAACGGAAACCATTAACTTGAACAAAATAAAGAACATTTTCTTCACCTAAATATTTAAGCAGTAATGGCATTGGAATTTGTTCTTCCAGAATGTAAATAACTTCTGTCATCCATCGAACTTTATTTTTCATAGCAACAGTGCCGTTATCTTTCGGAAATTTAACTGAAAGCGCCAAAAGTCTTTCTGTCCAAGGCGTTAAGCAGTCAAAATATGAACCATTCGCCCAAGTACCAGAGGCAGACCCTCCGCCTTCTGGATGCTTCGACATTTGATGCTGTTGACATAAAGCTTGGTAGTGGGCCTTCCCAACTTGAAGGTTTCCATTACCCATAATGCGCATCATATCTTCCAAAATTAATTTATCTGTATTACGGGATCTGACTCCCGAAATCTTTTCGCTTAACTTCTGAAAAACTCGGCTTACAAATTTATGTCTTTGACCTGAAGTTTTGAGTTCTTCTGGCTGAAGTAATAAGTCTCTTACTTTATCTAATGCGGATGCTTTCAATGAAAGATTGGCAGTGATTCTATAAAAATCAATTCCAGATACATTATGGAAACTTTCTTTTTCAATTAATCTATATTTCGCTTCAGCTGGAAGTCCCAACTGTAACATCACTTGATCAACTAAAGTGAAGAATGCCTGACGCTTCATTTTCCAGCCACCCCAAACGTGCTGAATCATTGCAACATCACCTACGCGCCCAGATAAATCTTTTTCTGTTACGACTTGTCTCCAGTAAGCTTTTCCGAATGGAACGTTGGCTGGATTTGGATCATCTGAAGCTCCTAGGTCGAATTGAATTTTCTTCGACTTGTGGTTCATAAAAGCTTGGATGGTCGAAAGTGCAAAACCAAGAATGTCCATACCTTTTAACTGACCACGGCGATTTCTAAAAAGAGTTACTTCTTCATCACGAGGATTAAGTTCAGGATTTTCTTCAGAACGAGGCGGACGTATCTTAACCTGGTGATCTTCATTCATCTCGACCATTTGAGACCACAAAACCCGAGACTTCGTTTCGCGAGTTTTTAAAATGTGTTCAAGCTCGAATTTCTGATATTTAAAATTCGTGTACAAGTTTTCAGTCGAGTGATTTCGTAACAAACCCTTCATCGCATCACGTAGGTTAATTTCTTTCCGCTCTGCCTTGTCTGTTTCTTCAACTGTTAGGTTTTCTTCCTTCCAACTTGGTTTATAATCAATTACGAATGCGTCACTCTTGATATCAGTTTGCAGATTCTGCGCTCTGAGTTTCATAAGATTGATAAAATAATTTACGTCAAAATTTAAACCCGCAGCATTGCTGGTCTGGTTTCGAACGAAAATTTGAATTCCGTCGCGTGACCGCATAAAACTTGTTTGTCTTAATACGATTCTAGAAGCATCAGCACCCATTGTAATATTATTGATAAAATTCAATGGTTCCATACCCATCAAGAAATCAAAAGTAGTCAAGAGTTGCCCAGCAACGCCTGCAACAACTGAATCTGTGATCGTGAAGACTTCGCCTTCTTTAAAATCGTTTACGAAATCTCGGAAGTCTTGGATATTTTTAGAATCGATGTTCTCTGCAAGCGAATTCATCTTCATCGGGACAACGAGGTCAGCCCATTTAATTTTCGTTGCATCTTTCATGGAATAAAGAGGTCTTACGTGAACGTAATTTCTCTGAATCGCCAAATTACTTGATAAAGTCACTAGAGGATATTGGCGTTGCAGAATGGGTCTTCGGTCCGCAGTAAAGGCCGGCTGGGGCATCTTCTCGAACGTATTAAAATAGCCTAAATTAGCAGAGAGTGAAATGTTATCAACCAACTGAACCGCTGCTGTTGACCCGTAATACGTTCCAGTTGCCACTTGCCTAGAAGCATTAACGTTAAATCCAAATAGCGGACCACCCCAAGATTGAATTCCTTTTTCCAAAGGTTTACCAGGGTTGTTGCGGAAGTGATCTGTAATTTGCTGAACAACGCTTTTTTGAAAATTCTGTGCCGGAGCATCAGCTTTAACAAACTGTAGCTTTCCATTTAGTTTCGAAAGTACAGAGGAAATAACCGAAGTTCGGGCCCTGATCCCTGCGTAGCGAAACCAATCGTCATCCTTAAATGGAGACTGTCGATCTCCATGTGAAAATCTCTGTGGATAACCCGCAACTTTTTCTTTCATAACTCGGCCATTTACAACAATACCATCATTTGATGTGTAGTTAAGATCAAGCTTAGGAAATCCCGCAGGAATAGGCATTTTGAATGCTTCAAAAGTCTGACGAGTACGAAGAACTAGTTTTCGGTACACTAGTTCTTTTATACTTTCAGGATAATGTGCATAACCCACGACTTCGCGGAAATCTTTTTCAGTCCACGAATTCATGCGGTTCAGTAACCACTTCACATCTTCACGAGTTGCAGCTGCAAAACCACCCGCTAAAGGATGATAAAGAATTGCGTAGTCATTAATGATAGAGGCATTCTTTGGATTATAGCGATTAATACTTTCGGGTACAAAAACAAGAGTAAATGGTACGATTAGGGCGCGGTACGCTCTGAACTTGGACATGTATTCAACCCAAGCTAATGCTCGGCCACGTTCATCACGATCAGGTGAATTTACGTTTTGAATAAAACCCCAGTGCCAATCAAAACTTTCGTTTCTTTGAGTTTCTAAAAGTGCGTCTGCTAAAACAAGCGAAGTTGAATCAGGTTTATTTTCTAACAATCCACCACGAGATTCTAAGTTGATATCTTTATCTTTTAGTTCTGTTACGAAATTATTCTTCTCTTCAACTGAAGAGAAATGAACTCTTAAACGTGAATATGGTTTTGACGTCACAACATCGTAACCCAATTTCCGAAGCATCACTGAACGCAGTGTAGTTGATT
Source organism: Bdellovibrionales bacterium (assembly GCA_031428555.1). GTDB lineage: Bacteria > Bdellovibrionota > Bdellovibrionia > Bdellovibrionales > Bdellovibrionaceae. Next base: position 6,407 of record JANPPO010000259.1, read on the forward strand.
GCGATAGCAAGCTGACACCTAAACGCCAATACTGATTGGAACCTCCGACTGCTTGAACACGAAAAAACGAAGTGTATGGAAGGCCATCCGCTTCGATTGAAAGCATCTTCACGCCTTGTTCGCCATCTGGATAATCAGTAAAAGGTTTTTCAAGTGGGCCGTACGCACGGTTCTGCCAAATTTTAGATTCTTTTGGATTGAGTCTTGTTAAGTCTTGTCCGGACTCTGCTCTGCGAACGGCTTCCATCGTATCAACTTCTTTGCCATTTGCATCGATAAGATCTGCAGCTGGTCGTTTTAAGGAAGTAAGTGGAATGCTAACACTGCCAGTTCGAACATCGAGAAAGCTTCCATCAGAGGATGATTGCTCCTGAGCTGTAGCAATGGATAAAATCATAAGTGCAACTGCACACACGATGACAATTCTTAAAGACGACATCAGATCCCCGTTTCACAGCGAAAATTTGAGCCCACTACGGGCAGGACAGAGTTATATCCGATGCTTCAGCACTATTGGAAATCTCTGAAAAATTTACTGATAAAATTTGAATTTTGAGAGCTAACGAGAGCCTATTACAGACTTGTTCAACACTTAGACAGCTATAAGGAATCTTCACAAACCTTATAGCAACTTCATTTTGTAGAACTCAATAGTCTGTTTTGTGATGGCATAGACAGTATTAAGACCTAATACATCTCTCATTTCCTGATACGCGTTTGTATGCACCTTAGGTGGAGCCATAGGGTATCTACGAGCTGCACGAACCTTCGCAGCAAGCTCTTCAGGCACTAAGTGATAAACGAATTGATTCGTTCTTTTCGTCGCTAATCCTAGTTTCGTAAACAAATGTCCTTTATAAGTATCAAATCCGATGAAGAAATCAAAACGACCTTCGCCTTTGATATTTCCGCCAGTATCACGCACAACTAAATATCCATCATGAGTTTCCCCGTCCGGAAGTTTCTGGCCGCGAAGTAACGGAACATAAACAACATCACCAATTTTGTGAAATTTTGGATCAGCAGCAATCGAGCGATAAGGATCTAAACAAATTCGGTGTGCGCCCATTCCCTGAGGACACAAAGTAAATTCTTTATTTGGGCGAAAGCGTGGTTGGCGAATTGTTTTTTTAGTACCCGGTACTACGATCTCGACCATTTTTTTGTAAGCGTAAAGAGTCACGCCTTCTTTATCTAAATAAAAGCAAGAGCCCTGCATAGCACAGTTCCAAAGTTCATCTTTACAAATGGGAACGAGAACTTTTTCGTTCTCGTCTCTCATGGCCGTGACTTCTTCTTTAGCGCAATTTCTTTTCTCGCCATAAACGGGTAAATAGTAAACAGTTCCAACACCAATATTCGTTTTTTTAATAGTTGGATTCGGTGTCGGCTGAGGCGCCCCCGGCTGTGGCGCTGGCGACTTATCCTTTGGCGGAGTTTGCGGACCTGGATTAGAAGTTACTGGTGGCTTAATCTCGGGAGTCTTTGTAGCTGGTGGAGTTTGCGGACCAGCTGGAATTGGCTGGTTACCAGCGCCTGAGTCAGCTTTAGGTGGTTGAGTTGAATCTTGCCCGTCATTTTTTATAGGCTGCTCTTCTGCTGGCTGATTAATCGGTAGATCGCTAAAATCGATATAATCTTGAGGAATGTTATTTTTGTCGGCGTATGCTTGATCAAGAAATTCGTGATCTTGGCCACAACCAATAAGAGTTGAAATAAGACTTAAAAGAACTAATTTTTTAAAAACTTTTTTATCCAATTCCATAGCTAATTGTTCCCCAATCCGATCTAGAGGCTAATTTACTTTGGAGAATGAAGAGTTTGTTGGAATTTTTGAGGCTATGAAAAAGTAATAAAAGTGTAACAAAAATAGGCTTTTTTAAAGCACCAGGTCTTTTATAAGCGTTTTTTATCTAGAATTTAAGACCCATGCCGACGGTTCCATACAAAGTATTCAGTTGGTAACCTAGGTTTGATTGGAAAGAATTTGTTACATCGACGAAATCATAACGTTTAATACCAAAGCCAGCTTCACCGAAAAAATTATCTTTCCAAAGGACCTGACCATGGAAGTTCAAAGCAAAGTTGAAGTTCAATTTTTTTGAAGAATCCATACTTGTTGCGTAATAAATAAATTCCATGTCCACCCATTTTGGATAATCCATGTAGGGAAGAAGACTAAAAATTTCATCAAATACTTTTGGCATCGAACGGGCCCAGAACCAACCAAAGCCAACCATAGGTACTTTAAAATCTGTAATCGGCAGCTTGACGTCGACATTTTGGTAAGACGTCATCAAACCGTGAGATTCATCTCGAGTCCACAGCCCTGGCGTCAATCGATACTTTAGATCCACGTTGACCACGTTTAGAGCTGCATCTCCGAAACCTTTAACTTCATATTTTGTAACTGACTGAAAATATTTAGTGCTGATACCCCAGCGCTGCTTCGAAAACCAATAGTTATCCCAACCTAAGATATCTTCAAACCAGAGATTGTAGGCAGCTTCACCCATCAAGATCAGACCTGAAGTTGATAGAATCATGGAGAGTCGACCACTCAGTTCATTTGAAAATCCCTTATAGATTTCAAAATAAGATTTATAAGTTTGGCCGCCATCACTAATGAGAATACTTGATCGATTGCTTCGCGCATTTTCTTGCGCTTTAAAGCTCCAGGTGAATTCATTCGAATTTGGAATTGATTGTATTTTATATTCTTGCGAACTCACACTCGAGGTTGATTGTTTTCTACCTTTGATTTTAACACCGTCTCGATAGGTACCTTTCGGCACGTTCTTACCTAAATAAAGTCTGAGCTTAGAACTTGGTATTTTATCCACAGGAAGAGGGTGCTTAAATATACCGCCCGTTTCGCCTTGGAAGAATAAAAAAGGTTCCTGCGTCTTAACTCGCACTGCCCAATATTTTCGTGGATCATAAATCGTTGGCTGAAATCCAATCGCTTCAACCCACCCAGGAAAACGATCAGGATTGATAATTCGATAAGCACCTGAAGGTGGTCTGTCAAAACCGACTACTGTGTAAAGGTCTTTTCCTTCAAGCTTTGTTGCATCAGACCAAGCAACGACTCGAGGTCTTGAAGTAAATTCGAGGGTTTCACCCGTTGAAAGTTCCGAAAAAAATCGAATTGGCATTCCAGCTTCTGCTTTTACTTCGCCTTTTTCTGGTGCCACTTCCGCGTTAACTAAAATTCGCGAAGGAACTGAATCTTTCAATCTTCCTAAAAGTGTTTGCGTTCCCGCCTGACGAACAACGTAACTTTGCGAACAAAGTCTTTCTTGAGCATTTTCCTGACGAGGGGATAAACAAAAACGAAAACCGTCCGCTAATCCCTTTAATGGTAAATTTGCTTCTTTTGCTTCGATTGCCCAATTAATTTTTAAATTTTTACTTCCCTTGCCTTTTGAAGCAGACGGAGTTTTATTTTTCCAAGCTTGTAAGTCTTCCGTTGTAATTTCTCTTTTCCAGATGACGCTACCGTCACGAGTTAAAAGTTCAACAACAGTTTCGGTAAATAGAAATGACGGCCATCGAATGAAGAAGTAACTTTCTCCGGTGGCGGGCCAATTGGGATCCACTTCATTTAATTTTCTAAATCCGAATGCGAAAGTTTTTTCATCAATCGTCACTGGTCCCAAAACGAGCCGGCTTCCATTTGCTTCAAGGGAATAGACAATGGTTGGTTCTGGCATGTCAGAGCCGCCTAATACGTCGAAATAGACGGGCTTCGTGAATTCTTTGTTCTTCGTTGTTTTTGATACTGATGAAGTCTCTTCTGCAAATGCAGAATGAGTAAATCCCAATTGAAGACTGAAAAAAATAACAACAAGCGAAAAGAACTTGTTTTGAGTAGTTTTAGATGCTTCCATGCCTGCCATTAGGTTATAAAGAGGACCAACAAATCACAAGCTCAAAACTAAAAAAAGGAACTTAAAATGTCTCGTGTGATTTACAATATGCACCTTCAAAAAGTCATCGACCACACTGAAAATGTGCGTGAACTAGTTCTGACTTGCAAAGAGCCTCAAAACTTTCAATTTAAAGCTGGCCAGTTCGTCATGCTTCACGTTCCCGTACCAGAGGGAAAACCAGCCTTAAGGGCATATTCTATTGCCACTGATGATCGAAATTTGAATGGCTACCGCCTTCTATTTAAGTACGTTGAAAATGGTAAAGCTTCTGAATTTGTCTGGAGTTTAAGGGGTGATGAAACACTTCAATTTACTGGACCTTTTGGAAAAGTTTTTTTCCAAGAACCGCCGACAGAACAAATTGTTTTTCTAAATACTGGAACAGGACTCTCGCAGCACTTAAGTTATTTGCAGTCCAAAAAAAATCAATATCCCAATTTGAAGTATCGACTTTTATTTGGAGTAAGAACAGAACAAGACATGTATTACGAGGATCATCTCAATAAACTGAAATCTGAACTTCAAGATTTTAAATGGGATTTCGTCTTAAGTCGGCCGCAAGACAATTGGACTGGCAAAAAAGGCTATGTTCAAAACTTTATCGAAGATTATGATTACATGAACGTTCCTACGACGTTTTATTTGTGCGGAAATGGTGGAATGATTAAAGAAGTGAAGGCAACATTAGCTGCAAAAAACTTTGATCCGAAAAAAATCTGGGTCGAGGCTTTCGATTGAAATTCGATACAACAGGCAGCCTAAGGTCTAGGGCTGCTTTAGAACTTCTACTTGCTGGCATTATCTGGGGCTTTGGCTTTGTTGCTACAGTTTGGGCATTACGGGATTTCTCTGTTGTTGGATTTCTTCTACTTCGATTTGTGATTGCTTGTATCGTTGGCGAAGCCATTAGGCTTCTCGTTTTCAAAAGAAAATTTTGGGACGCAAAAGATTTTAAATATTCAATCGGTGCAGGCATTTTAATGGCTGCCTTCATTGTTCCTCAAAGTGTTGGGCTTTTATTTACGACGGCTACCAACTCTGGTTTTTTAACAATCATGTATGTGGTACTTGTCCCAATTTTGAGTTTTCATAAAAAACATTCTTGGCAGGTTTATGCACTTGCTGCGATGGCCTTTTTCGGTGCATGGCTTCTTATGAATGCAGTAATTTTTAATTTTAACAAAGGTGATCTTTGGACACTTCTCTGTGCAGTTGCTGCCAGTCTTCACATTCTTTACTTGGGAAAGATAGCTCCAAAAGTTCAAGATTCGTTCAGATTTAACAACTACCAATCTTTTTGGTGCTTACTTGCCGTTATTCCATTAATTGGTCTTGATACAAAACTTGATCTACACTCGACTCAAATTCTTCCGTGGGTTGGACTTTTAAGCACTGCAATTTGTTCGACTATCATTGGCTTTATGATTCAAATTCGCGCGCAGAAAGTTTTATCCGATACAACTGCATCACAGTTTTTCTTACTCGAATCCCCGTTTGCTTTACTTTTCGGCGTATTACTTCTTAATGAAACGATCAGCTGGATTCAAGCTACCGGCGCTTTTCTGATTCTACTTTCAAGTTTTTTAACCCTGAAAGTAGAAAGTGGAGAAAAGTTAGAACTTTAAGCTTCTGCTCTTTTACTAGCCCAGATTGAAACACCTAAAATAACGACACC
>JANPPO010000260.1:0-1885 GCA_031428555.1 Bdellovibrionales bacterium
TAATTCAAAATCGATCTGTCCTAATTCAGCATTGGCGCCTGCGACTCTAATTTTCAGAGGGTCGCCGATTGAATAAGAAAGTCCACTTCTTCGAGCAACGAGACGTAAATTATCTTCATCATATTCCAAAGGTTCTTTTGCTAAGTCGCCTAAACGGATGAGTCCATCAACGTCGTATTCCCGAAGTAAAATGAAAGCTCCGAATTTGGTCACTCCCGAAATCATGCCGTCAAACTCTTGGCCGATAAACTTTTGCATAAATCGAGCTTTTTTAATCGCTTTGATCTGACGTTCAGACTTTGCAGACCGTTGTTCACATGCACTGAGCATAGTTCCAGCGGATTCAAGATCTTCCATGCTCATTAAGCGGTATGTAGAATTCTTTAAAACCTGATTTTTTAAAAGTCGATGAACAATAAGATCCGGATAACGTCTGATCGGAGAAGTGAAGTGAGTGTAATTTTCAAAACCCAAACCAAAGTGCCCAACATTACGAGGCGAGTATTGCGCTTGCTTCATCGATCTCAACGTCAGCAAATTCAATAGCTGAGCTTCAGGCTTACCTTCAAATTCTTTCAACGATTCCGTCAGCTTTTTCTGCAATTTTCCTGGCCCAAAGATTTTAGCATTACTTCCGAAAGTCATCAGGTATTTCTGCAAGATTTCTAAAGCATCTTCAAATGGCGGTTCATGGATTCGGAAAATGGCAGCGATGTCGCGTGAATTAAAATATTCCGCTACCGCAACGTTTGCAGCAAGCATCAGCTCTTCAATTAATCTATGAGCAAAAAGTCTTTCACTTCTAACCACATCAACCGGCACACCTTGAGCATCAATCTGAAGTTCCGTTTCTGGAATTTCTAAATCAAGTGAACCTTCGCGAAATCGTTTCGCCATTAAAATTCGAGCTAAATCAGCACAGCATAGAATATTCTCTTTTACGTGATCCAAGTGAGGCATCGGAGCGCCCTCGACAACTTCTTGGGCTTCGCCGTAAGTGACGCGGGCTTTTGATTCCATCACACCTTCGTAAAACTGATGTGAAAGTTTATTGCCGCTGAAATCAAATTGCATTTCGGCAACCAAACAAAGTCTTGGAATATGCGGATTCAATGAACAAAGGCCATTTGATAAAACTTCAGGAAGCATTGGAATCACAAAATTTGGAAAATAAACCGATGTTCCACGGATGTAAGCTTCTTTATCGATTTCGCTACCGACAGTCACATAATGTGAAACGTCCGCAATCGCGACGATACAATTAAAACCCGTTTTGTTTTTTTCAACATAAACAGCATCATCGAAATCTTTTGCTGTCTTACCATCGATCGTAATTAAATTTTTACCGCGCAAATCGCGACGATGAGTTAATTCTTTTTTAACTTCTTCTTCAGTCAGTTCAGTTTTGAAGTGAGTAGCTTCCTTTTCTACTTGCGGAGGCCACTCGTGCGGTAACTGCTGTTGGATAATCACGCGTTTGATATCACTAATAGGATCTTCAAAGTTTTTTAGAATTTCAGTTACTTTGCCGCGGAACTCTTCTTGATCAGGATAAGTGATAATTTCGGCTGTGACCATGTCGCCAGGTTTTGCTCCCATCGAATCAGCCCATTTAATTTTCAGGTTTTCGCCCCAACCCATGGCATCGTCAGTTACGACTCCATATTTTTCATTCATATGCGCAAAGCGACCAATCACTGTCTTTGTTGACCTGGCAAGGACCTTCATCACTTCGCCGCGAAAACGGTCGCCGCCTCTTTCGGGCTCCACTTCGGCCATGACTCGGTCGAGGCTCATGACACCTTTCATGCTATTTTTGGAAATATAAACATCGGGATGATCGGCTAAATCAGGTATTAAAAATCCAAATCCGTCCGGATGCCGC
>JANPPO010000261.1:0-7130 GCA_031428555.1 Bdellovibrionales bacterium
AACAGACCTCTCAACATCAGAATTAACGCTAAGCGTTTTTTGGGGCAATATAGGTGAACATGGATTGGAAATCAAAACTCAAGACCGAGTTTAACTTCGATAGCTTTCGACCGGGACAAAAAGAAATTATCGAACTCTTGCATGAGAATAAATCAGTTCTAGGCTTGATGCCGACAGGCTCAGGTAAGAGCCTGACTTACCTCATGTTCGCGAAAACTCAAGCGGATCTTGTTTTAGTCGTTACACCCCTGATTGCCTTGATGGAGGATCAGTCTCACAAGGCCCTGAGTTTTGGGGTTGATTGCGGATTTATTCATTCTCAAATTCCTTCTGCAGACAAGGCTAAGCGAGTTCAACGACTCAAAGACGGGGAGTACCGTCTCTTCTTTGCGACCCCGGAAAGATTACAAAAGCCAGAGTTTAAAGAAGCTTTGGCTCATCGAAAAGTCGGCTTGTTCGTGATTGATGAAGCTCATTGCATCAGCCTTTGGGGTCATGACTTCCGGCCCGATTACGCAAAGCTTGGAGAAATTAAGAAGAGTCTGGGAAATCCGTTAACGCTAGCTCTGACGGCGACAGCAACGCCTGATGTGCAAAAAGAGATTCTTAAAAGTCTTTCCTTAAACGAAACCCAAATCGTAAGTACGGGTCTTAAGCGGGACAATATTGGAATTTCTGTTAAAGACATTTATGGTCTTCAGGAAAAAGTTCAGGATCTTATTCCAAAAATTAAAGAACGCACGGGAACAGTTCTTATCTACACGACATTGATTCGAACCGCGGAAGAAGTTCGCAATATTTTGAAAAAAAGTGGGATCGAGAGTTTGATTTATCACGGCGATTTGCCACCGCCGAAAAGAAAAGCTTCATTAAAAACATTTATGAAAGATGAAACCGCTTTGATGGTTGCGACACCAGCTTTTGGGCTGGGAATTGATAAACCTAATATCCGAGCCGTTTATCATCTTGAGCCACCGGGTTCATTAGAAAGTTATTTTCAAGAAGTAGGGCGCGCCGGTCGAGACGAAAAATTAAGTCAGGCAGTTCTTTATTATGACCAGGAAGATCTAACGATTCCCATGCAGTTTATTCAGAGCGCGCACCCGGAGGAAAGTTACATAGAAAAAATGTATCATCTGATTGAAGCCAATCCTGATAAAGTAAAATCATTAGGTAAGGAATTCTTAGCAGAGCAGATGAGTTTTAAAAACCGAAATGATCACCGAGTTGGATCGGCTCTCAATATCTTAGAGAGATGGGGCTGCATTTCCCAGGTGAATGAAACAATTGAGATCTCAGGACCGTTAAAACCAGAGTTTTTCACTTTGGAAAATCAACAGCAATTACTGAAGCATCACAATCAAAAACTTTATTCATTCCTTCAATGGATAAAAAATAGCGATGACTGCCGTTTACTTCAGATTTATAAATACTTTGGCCACGAGGGCGATAAACCCTGTGGCCTCTGTGATGCCTGCACTACTGAAGTTAACACTACCGAACTTCATTAGTCTCTTTATCAATAAAAGGTTCTTCGGAAACTTCGGGAACATAATTTTGGCTACTCTTATAATTCTGAACTTCTTCAGTACACGCACGAGTCTGAAGTTGAGGTTCATTTTCCTGCAAGCACATGATCGCTTGATTCGGATCATTTAAACGACTGCAAAGTGTCTGTAATTCTTGCTCACAGGCATAAATGAGTCTGCTCATCGAGCCACTTTGCTGGAGGGCACCAGCATTGAAGCTCAAAAGTAGAGCCACTAATATAAACCCAAGAGCGAAAATATTTTTAGGGCTATGATTCTTCATGGGGCCTCCTCAAATTAACTATTTCTAGTTAATGATTTCCTGCTAACTTTTATTAGCAGGCCGCGACTTGCACTGAGGACTTCCAACCGTCTCTAATTTATACAGCAAACCCCACTTTTTGGGTATGAAAACCGGCTTGTCTTTAAGCATTTGGCATTGGCCCAATTGCTTTAGAAAAGAGAAGAAAATGCCGATAAGAACTTATGAAAAAACTCATGATGATAACTCTGATTTTAGGTCTCGTTTCAAGCTTGGCTTGCGCCGGAGACAATGAAACTTTCGACGACTCTCTAATGAAAACTCAGGAGTTTCTGAAAAATAGCACTGAAAGATCCAAAGCGATTTCTGAATCGAAAGATGCTCAAAAAGCAGATGAACAAGTTAAGAAATTGGCACCAGATAATGAAAGTTACGAAGAGTATTATAAGTTAGCATCAGAAATAATGAACAACTACAAAGCAGAAAAAAGCGAAGAGGGTATGAAAAAGAGTGTCGACGATGCTAAACGAAATCCTGCTGACTTTTATAACAATTTGACGCCAGAACAAAAGAAAAAAATCAAAGCTTTGAGCGAAAAATTAAATCCTGGTGCACAATCTAATCCTTAAGAGTACTCTTTAAAAATGGGAGTTTTTCCGGATCCATCTCTTGATTTTGAAGAAGGGCTTGTAGCAGTAGGCGGTGACTTAGAGGTCGCGACTTTGTTTGAGGCTTACTCAAAAGGAATATTTCCGTGGCCGCAAGAAGGTTATCCCATGCTGTGGTTTTGCCCTGAAAAAAGGGGCATCCTCAAGTTTGATCATTTCAAAATCCCAACAAGCTTAAAAAAGAAATTAAAAACTTATCCAAACCTTCGCTATTCGAAAAACGAAAGTTTTGCTGAGGTCATCAAAGCTTGCGCGGAACAAAAGCGCATCAATCAGCAAGGAACTTGGATCAGCAATAAAATCATCAAAGCTTACATTAATTTTCATAAAGCAGGACATGCCCATTCCTGGGAAGTTTGGGATGATAAAGAGCTCGTCGGTGGCGGTTACGGTGTTTTTTGCAATGGCGTATTTTCCGGCGAAAGCTTATTTCATAAAAAGACAAACATGTCTAAATTAGCTCTCATTCAGATGGTTGAAGATTTAAAAGGACAGGGTCTTAAATGGATGGACACTCAGATGGTGACGCCGCTTTTGAAATCTTTTGGGGCAGAAGAAATTCCTAAGAAGCAGTATTTAAAAATACTGGTGGGAACTCAAACTGCCTATTCAAGAAAGCAGAATTAGTCCGAACTTAGAAAGAACCTAAACCAAAAATTGTCTATCTACTTTTCATAGGTGCCAAAATAGCGTCTTATTGATTTTACTGGCTTTCAGCTCGAATAAATCCTTGTTACGGGCCCCCGACATGGCATCTTTCTTCCATATAAAACAAGAGTGATTAGAAAGTTTCCTTTATTTATTCTATTGGTTCTGAGTTTCGTCTTCACGCTAAGCGCGAAGGCCGTACCGACACTTTCAGAATTCAGACGAGATATCAGCCTTCATCGTGATCGAGTTCAGGCAAATGCGTCGAAAATTGTAGAACACTTCCCAGGGTTTTTCCCAAATCTTATGACCTTGCCTCAAGATGTTCGAAATAAATTTCTTAAAGTAAGATATTCGGCTCACGATATCCCAAAACTCATGACTTTGGCTGAGCTGAAAGAGTTGGGTTACAAAAGCGATATTCCATTGGATGAAAAATTACACCAGGCGTGGGGGCATGATCTGAGAAGGCAACCACGATTCATTAAACAATTAAACGAAGTCGAAGACCGGTACCGCGAGCGCCTAACAAATCAAAACTTTTCCGATTTAGAGCCTGAACTCTTGAAGAGAATAATTAAAGAAGCTGACTGGGCGGAGATGATTGCCGATTATACCGATGCAAAAATTAATCGCGGCGCAGAGCTTGGCGTTGAAATGAAACCATTTGATGCCGCTGGATTATTTGAGCAATTTAAACGAGATCAGAGAGCCTCTGCGGTTGCGACATGGCTTGAGGTTAAAGTTTACATGAGAAGTAACATGATCTTTTGTATCGAGCATTTTGCGATTAGCAAATAGTGTCTATTCGAAAAACTTTGACCAGTCTTGATAAAGACCTGTTGAAAGTACCCAAGTAAAAAACGCCCAGATTCCAAGCAAACTCGACATTACAAGTAGTTTAAAAAAGTCAGAGGCCGAGAAGCTCACCATTGAATTTTCTGTGATCAGCTGTTGATCAACCTGATCTTTCAGTTTTCTTGAAAGGCCTTGAGCAATTGCAATTCTTTGGGGCATTTCTAATTTGTAGAAATGCACTCCAACAAGCATCTTTTGCTGTTTAAGTGGATCAATTCGAGTCACAACTGCGTAGCAGGCCATTGGTTGAGATCCAGGTACTTCAAATTGGATTTTAATAACCTCGCCTAAAAGCGGGCAAAGGTCCGACGGTGCGATGAAGGCAAGACCGGTCAAAGAGATGTTTTTGATCTCCGTGCCTTCTTCCCACGGCATTTGCCGCGGTCCTGCAACGCGAATCAGCGAGTCATCCTGTGTGTTCAGGATGTACCGGGGAGACCTACCATGATATCTTGCGAGTCCTTGTGCCATACTTCTGTCCTATCGGCAGAAGGCAGTCGGGGTCTTTAGCCCAGTTTGATGAAAAAACAAACTGGATCCTGACTCAATCTGAATCATGAAAAAATTTGAGTCTTTCTGCAAGGTTAGAGAGAATAAAAACAATGAAAACAACTCGCAAAAAACGCACCAGCTCAGATTCTCGAAAAAAGGCGAAAACAAGTCGGCCCCGTAAGCGTTTAAACGTTATGGAACATCCGAGATCTTCAGCTTCTGAATTTACCAATCGTGAAATTGGTTGGTTGAGATTTAATCAAAGAGTTTTAAACGAAGCTCAAGATCCAAGAAATCCACTTTTGGAACGCGCCCGATTTTTGGCGATTAGTGGATCGAACCTTGATGAATTTTTTATGAAACGTGTGGGCGGTCTGAAAAGACAAGTCGCTTACGGTGTAACGGCGAAATCATCTGACGGGCAAACGGCTGCGGAACAGCTGGTAGCAATTCGTAATTTTGTACTTCCGACATTGAAGACCCAGTGTCTTTGCGAAGAAGAAATAAAAAAGAAACTTCAGGAAAATGGCATCACTATTGTGAAGTGGAAAGAATTGTCAGCTAAAGACAAAGAAGCCGTTAACAAATTTTATGTGCGAAATGTATTTCCGGTTTTAACGCCTTTGTCAGTTGACCCGGGTCATCCCTTTCCTTTTATCTCGAATCTATCAACTTCTTTGGGCGTTACCTTAAAGCATCCCGATCATGAAGAGAAGTTTTTCGCGCGAATTAAAGTTCCTAAAGTTTTACCTTCGTACATTTTAGTCGATAAAGAAACTTGTCGTTATGTCAGTTTACTCGATGCGGTTACAGCTAATTTGCAGGATCTCTTTCCGCAAATGCAGGTCTTAAATGTGATGCCATTTCGAATTACAAGAAACGCAGATTCTGACCGGGATGATGATGACACAGAAGATCTTTTAGAATCAATTGCGGAAGAATTACGACAGCGAAGATTTGCTGAAGTCGTCAGGCTTCAGCATGGGCCCGATCCAGATCCCTGGATTTTGAATTTTCTGATGCATGAGCTCGATTTGAAAGAAGAAGATATCTATGAAAGTCCTGGTGATCTTGATTACATGGACTGGAATTTTATTGCTGATTTAGCAAAACCTGATTTGAAATTTGAAACGATGACGCCTGTGTTACCTTTAGCATTTGCGGATGAATCTCAATCGATTTTTAGCATTTTAAATAATCAAGACGTGTTGCTGCACCATCCGTTCGAAAGTTTCACGGGAACAGTTTTAAAACTGATCCGTGATGCAACTCATGATCCTAAAGTTCTTGCTATCAAGATGACGCTTTACCGAACAGGGGATAACTCTCCATTCGTAAAATCACTTATTGAAGCAGCAGAAATGGGAAAACAAGTCGTGTGCTTGGTTGAACTTAAAGCGCGCTTTGATGAAGAAAGAAATATCTACTGGGCACAAGAACTTGAAAGTGCTGGCGTACACGTTGTGTACGGAGTTGTGGGGCTTAAAACCCATGCGAAAATGATCTTGGTTGTTAGACAGGAAGATGAAGGGCTTAAGTGTTATTGCCACATTGGGACTGGAAATTACAATGTTTCCACTGCCCGAACATATACTGACGTTGGCCTTCTAACTTCCAGAGAAGAGATCACAAGCGATATGATCTCGTTTTTCCATTACCTGACAGGTCGCTCATTAAAAAATGAGTATCAGCATTTATTAATTGCGCCACTGAACATGTTTACGAAAATGAAAGCATTCATTGAACGCGAAGGGGATAGTGCAAAAGCCGGCAAGCCTTCACAGATCATTGCAAAATTTAATAACATGGAAGAAAACGATTTGGGATTGGCACTGTATGCGGCTTCTCAAAAGGGAACTGAGATCGATCTGATCGTACGTGGTTTTTGTTGTATGCGGCCAAAAACTTCTGGCCTTAGCGAAAAAGTACGAGTCATTTCAGTGCTTGGAAGATTTCTAGAACATTCTCGAATTTATTATTTCCGTAACGCAAAAGAAGACCCAGTTGATGGCGAATTTTTTATTGGCTCTTCAGACTGGATGTATCGAAATCTTCACGCCCGCGTCGAAGCCCTTGTTCCCATTTACGAGCGATCTTTGAAAGAAAAATTGTGGGAAATTCTACAGCTCTGCTTAAAAGATCAAAGGCAGACTTGGGAAATGAATTCGACAGGCGAGTACGCTCAAAGAAAAGCCGATGGGCCTGGAATTCACCAAAAATTAATCGAATTAACAAAATCACGTTCCAAGATCGAAGAAGAAAAAGGGTCGTCATGATTCAGCTTGTATTCATCCGTCACGCCGTCGCCTTAGACCGCGAAGAATTTCAAAAGAAGACAAAGCTTGATGATGCGTTTAGACCCTTAACCGCAAAAGGGCGCGGCCGCTTAGAAAAAATGGCGCTGATCATGAAGCGTCGCTGGATCAAAGACTTCGATATGATCGTATCAAGCCCCTACACCCGGGCACGCCAGTCGGCTGAAGTGGTGGCGCAAATTTATGACGATAAAAAAGTAACTGAGTGTTCGGAACTCGTGCCGCAGAGTCCACCTCAGGCGTTCGTAAAATGGATGAAATCTCAAAATTTCAGGGGTCAAAACTTTGCAATCGTCGGCCACGAGCCAAACTTAAGTCTGCTTGTGACGTATTTATTGGCCGGAAACGAGTATGCCTT